>NZ_CAJTUX010000009.1 GCF_910579365.1 uncultured Oscillibacter sp. | reverse complement strand
TCTGACCACATATCTGCCCACAGACAGAGAAAAACCGAGGGACTCTGGATTTTACGCTCCAGAGTCCCTCGGCTCATATCAACCAGCTTGCTCTTCCAACCGCAGCCTCTCCTTTTCAGCGGCGATCTCCGCTTTCATCTGGAGGATCATCTCCTCCGGCAGCTGCTCACAGTCCTCTTTGGTTTTGGCGTAAACGTTGCGGGGCTGCTTTTTACTGTTAGGCCAGCTTCAGAAAACGGTCAGTAGTTGTGCACTGATGTACAACTTTCAATTCTATAAGAGCCTCATATAGAAGGATGTTAGTCCTTACTTTTGATTTGGAGGCCCTGACACGACAGAAGAAAACTACAGCTACCGCACCAGCCAAATTCTGCTGCGAAACCAATTCCCTGGAAAAGGAAAACTGAAAATTCCCGTTATCCCCAAATTTCAACCAAGGCCGGGAGATTTTGACGACTTACTACGGATTGGCTTTGATAAGACCAACCTGGAGGACCAGAACCACCTTGACCGTATGGTTCACTTCTTTCTGTACGATTACCGTTTTGAGCGAGTCTGTAAGAATCCGGACAGCGACATTGAAAAGCTGTCCCGATACCGGGCGGTGCTCTCTCCCGATTTCAGTATGTATCTTGAAATGGCGCCTGTCATGCAGCTTTACAACGTGTTCAGGAACCGCTGGTGCGGCGCTTATTGGGCATCCAAAGGGATCCGTGTGATCCCTACTGTAAATTGGGGCGATGAATCCACATTTGCTTTCTGCTTCGAGGGAATCGAGATTGGCAGTACCGTTGCTGTGTCCGCCTATATGGCGTCAGCCCATGATAACCGGCAGGATCAGAAGGAATGGTTCATGGCCGGTTACAACGAGATGCTGCGGCGGATCAAACCGGAAAAAATAATTTGCTACAATACACCCTTCCCGGAGATGCAGGGCGATGTTGTGTTTGTGGACTATGACCGCAGTTCCTGGCGGTATATGAATTACGAGAGGTCATACAAAGCAGAGGATTTAGACGCTTTTAAAGTTGGTGGACAATCGCAGGCGTTCTATGATACAATCAGTCCATTCATAGATGTGCCGCTGAAAGGCGGCGGCAGTGCCTATGGAGGACAGTGGAGGCCAAACCCGAGCAAACCTAATGACGCAATTTACTGGGGGCCGGCTAATACAATTCAAAGAGTATTCATTTCAACGCGAAAAGGTGGATACTGGGCAACCGTGAAATATGATTCCATAGGGCGAGCGGTTCTAATCAGGCACGAGACCGTCCATGTTCCAAACGGAATTCATTCTAATCCTCACGATCATATTATTCGATGGATATCCCCCGCTTTTAGACCTGACCCCAGTCCGCCAATTAACTATTTTGATGGGAATATCCCAGAAATCAAACGATATGAACAGGAGGGACTACGCTTTATGAATTTGCAATATGACCCGGAAGCATATCGGTTTAAAACAATCAGCGACTTCAAGTGGAGTATGAAATGCGGCAGCGAGATTCAATTTGACTGGAAGGGTATTTCTTATTGTTGCTATGGGGCTGTATGTCCTGCCCCAGGCCAGAAATCGCGTATGGTAATTGCACAGGCAGGCTCCGCAGAAGTTCTTGCTCAAACAGGAATGTGGTGCGATACTGCCCATGAGGTTCTTGAGTATATGGTTGGCGATGATCGCCTACGGGATGTGATTACTCAGGTTACCGTAACCGAACGCACGATTTGACTGGCATAACCAAGCCGCAGACAGAGACAAACGGCTCACCGAGAGATATTCCGTTCGGTGAGCCGTTCGTTTTGTTAGCTTGCGTTCAGCCGCTCCTTTTCAGCGGCGATCTCCAATTTCATCTGGAGGATCATCTCCGCCGGCAGCCGCTCACATTCTTCTCTGGTCTTGGCGCAAACATTTCTGGGATGCTTCTTCCATCCGGCCAGACCGGGGAGTAGCGGCCCTCCCACAGGTGGTCATTGATCTGTGTGACGCATCCGGCGCCTGGCTTGCGACGTTTACCCTTGTAAGGCTGGAAGGCGCTGGGAGCGGGCTTTCGCGGCACTGGCTGATTCTCCATTTGTGCCTCAGATTTGACGACGCCCTGGTCAACCTTCATTGCCGCTGTACGGCGCATCTCATCGGTGACATGGGCGTAGATGTTCAGCGTGGTGCTGCTGGACACATGCCCAATCACCGCAGAGAGGGTCTTGAAATTGAGATCATCCCACTGGAGAGCCAGAAGCTCGCCTCGACGCAGGCCGGTGGCGATCTCCAGCAGGAGCAGCTCATAGCAGCCATCCTCCCTGGCCTGGATTAGTAGCCGCTGAACCTCGTTCGGAGTGAGCACCTGCATCTCCCTGGGCTTGGCGGGAGGAAGCCGGCATCCATCGGCAGAGTTGCGGGCGATCAGCTTCTTGGAGACCGCCATCTCCAGCGCGGAGCGGAGTGTGGTGTGGCACCCCCGCACCGTCTGGCCGGAGAGTCCGCTGTCATAATGGTCAATATTTTTGATGCGTCCATTCTGCTTGAGGTCGGTGTAGAACTGCTGGAGGTCATTTTGCGTGAGCTTGTCCAGCGGGATATCTCCCAGTGTAGGGATGATGTAGCTGTAGATTTGCTGTCCGTATGATATCTGGGTGTTGGGCCGCAGATTTGGTTTCTTGTTGGTCTGATACCAGAAATCCAGCCACTGGCCCAGGGTCATACCTGGTTTGGCGGCAACAGGTTCTGCCGATACTGGCGCTCAGCTCTTTCACCTTACTTTTTGGGGGCAATCAAGGCGATTGCGGTACAGAAAGGGGGGGAAGTGATAAGGCAGCGGGGATACTGGCGGCACCTTTCATGAAAATCCAGGACGCCTGGCGGCAATCTCCTTTTCGCTTTGGCGTGGGGTCGGAGGCGTGAGTCCATTTCGCATCCTGCCTACTCGGGGAACGCGTTTCCCCGGTCCTCTGACGGAGGCTCACCGGCGGCGGGTGGCTGCTTGTCACTTTTCGTGCGCCTCACAGGACCGACTTACCGAATCCGTTCCCGCTCTTATGTGATGTTCTTGCTGTTGCCCGTCCATCTTCGCCGGTGTTCTTACCTCCTGGCATGAACCATTATAGCTTAAAAATAGCCTATTATCTGCCAGTGATATAGCCAAATGCTTGCCGATCCATTTGCACAATTTAGGCTTGCTTTAGGCTATCTTCTGCGGTATAATACATCCATACTGGGAGGATGGTCTGGCAGGACCGGGGTACCCGATAACAGCGAAGGGAGGGGCGGCGATGCCTATTGATTACAGCAGACTGCACGATGTCCTAAAGGCCAATGGAACCACGCTATACAAGCTGAATGCTGAGAAGGTTATAGGCAGTGCAACACGCCAAAAGCTATTGGGACAGCTCCCGGGCGGGATTGACGCGCGGACTATCGAGGCCCTGTGTAAACGGCTGCACTGCCAGCCTGGAGACTTTATGACCTATGTTCCGGAGGACGGCGAGGAGGCCCCGGAGCCGGGTATCATCCCAGCGCGGGGGGTAAAATAGGGGAGGAGTGATTTATATGCCGCTGCCGAAAGAGAACCGCTATACCTATGCTGACTTCCTGGCCGGGACCGAGGAGGACAGGGAGGAATTGATCGAGGGCCATATCCGCATGATGTCCGAGCCGTCCAAGGCACACCAAGAGGCCGTGGGAGAGATTTATGCCCAGCTGCGCAACTACCTTCGGGGTAAGAAGTGCAGAGCCTACATTGCTCCCTTCGATGTGCGTCTGTTCGAGCGGGACGGGGATCAGCCTGACGATGTTGATACCGTGGTGGAGCCGGACGTGATGGTGGTCTGTGATGTCTCCAAGGTGGACGATCAGGGGATTAAAGGAGCTCCCGACCTCATTGTAGAGGTGCTGTCCCCATCCACGCAGAGCCATGACCGGGTAACCAAGTTCAACCTGTATCGGCGAGCGGGCGTCCGGGAATACTGGCTTGTTGATCCTGAAAGCCGGGTGGTCCAATCCTTCATCCTCCAAAATGGTCAGTATGTCGCTGCGGCCAGCAGCGGGTCGGACCGCCTGGGCGTCCGTGTGCTGGAGGGGTGCGTCATCGACTTGGGAGATGTATTCCCGCAGGAATAGGATTCAGCTCAGCAAAGAACAAACCGAGAGGCCGGGGCGTGTGCCCTGGCCTCTCTTTGTCCTCTGGAAACCGCTACACGGCGTTTTATCCTTCTCTCTATACTCCAAAACCGTCAGACCGCTCTTATAGGCCATCCTGGGCCGCTCTGCTCGCTCATTTTCCGGCGGGAAATTATGGGTGAATTTATAGCAATCCTCAGAAATACTGACAGCAGTTCGGCAGATCCAGGCAGCACATCACCGCGTCTTCCTCCTTGACGGGCGTCAGCCCGCCTGCGTCGTCATCCTTGCGCTGTACCGCCTGGATTCACCTCCTTTGCTGTCATTATTTTTGAGGCTTGCTATAGATTATCTCTTTAGAAGTTCTTATATGTCGGTATAGCCCGTATTTTCGGGCTTTCCCGGCATTTTAGATAGGGGAGAAGTTCTTATATATACCCTCAAAACTTCCTGGGCTTTCCCTGGCTATGCTGCAATCAGCCTTTCCCGTCTATTGAGTCTGCGCTTTGAGAGGGCGTCCCGCGTGACCGAACCGGCGAATACGGTCTTCGTTGGCGTGGGCATACATTCAGAGTGTAACCGCCGTATCAAAATGTCCAAGAGGTCCGCTGGCAATGCAAATGCCAGCATATGGGGACAGGGGTGTTTTGGCAAAGAGGGATGATTTGCTCAACCCTCCGGCTGAGCCGGGGAGCCTGGCTGTGAGAACGAAAACTTTACGCCACCATCATGGCTATTCCGAATCGTGATGCGGAAGGAGCAGTCCGCAAAGTCGGCCTCAAGGATTGCGGTTTCATCTTCTGCGGTCCACTGCATCTCCAGCTGCGTGCCCGTTGCTGCGGCGGTGATGACGGCATCCGGAGAAAACACATCAAAACGGTTCCGCGTCTTGATGAGCTCCAACTGCTTTTGCACCACATCCAGCCCCAGCCGTTCCTCTATGACGGCGGCGGTAAGGTTGGTGCGGTTGATTTCCTTGTGCCCGTCCTTGCCGGCCTGTTCCATGGCGGCATAATCGTTTTTTCCCGCAAAGAGGTCAAGATACCACACCTGGGGTTTGCCGGGCATGAACAGCTGTACCGCGCGCGCCAGCAGCATCTTTCGCGCATCCTCTCCCAGCGCGCTGTAGTAGGTGGCGTTGACCTGATAGTACATGTTTTTGGCGCCGTGCAGGTTTTTTACATAGCCGCCCCGGGCGACCAGCGTATCAATCAGACCCTGAATCCGCCCGTCAGGCAGCAGACCCTTCAGGTCCAGCAGGGGAATTCCGTCGTGGCAGCCCAGCATATTCACAGTGGAAATCCGGTCGTCCACCAGCTCCATTGCCCAGCGGGCCAGGTATTCGCCGGTATGATGCTCCAGGGCGTCAATCAGGAGGCCGGGCAAAAAGAAGTCATATGTGGTATAGCCTTTCGCGGCAATGACCTTATACACGCCCTCGCCGTAGCTGGCGTGAATCTCCGGCAGCAGCGTCAGATCATAGCGGTCCGCCAGCTGCCGGACCCGCTCCAGCACCTCCCAGGTCTCCGGCTCGTTCATAAAGTTCTTCTTGCCAGGCGTCTTGGGCGCGTAGGCGAAGGCGTCCAGACGAACGATCCTTGCGCCGTAGGAGGCCAGCTTTGCAAGCGTCTGGTCATAGAAGTCCCAGACCTTGGGCGAGCGGATGTTCAAGTCCATCTGGCCCAGATACCTGCGCGTTCCGCCCTCGTCCCACACCTTCTGATAGAAGGTGTTCCAGTAGGGAACCTCCCGGCCGTCGGGGAACTGCACCATCAGGATGGGAAGCCCCGGCTTGCGGAAGAACATCTCCTCGACATACTGGGGGTCAGGCTGAATATAGCCGCTGCCGGTCATCGCCCCGCAGCCCTCCCAGAACTTGTTCCAGTCGATGAAAAAGTCCCGATATTCGGACTGGTCCCCCTTTGCCAGAAGGTCCTGGAACTGCGGCGACATAACGGAGGCATGGTTCAGCACGAAATCCAGCTTCAGGTCGACGCCCAGTTTCCGCAGGCGGTCCAGATCGTCCTTCGACGCCAGCTCCTCGTTCAGGTCATAGTCCACCACGCAGAAGCCGCGATCCAAATCGGAGTGGTACAGGCTGGGCAGAATGTAGAGAGAGGCAAACGCGTTCCGCAGCTCTTCCCGCTCCAGCATGGCGGCCAGACCGCTCAGGCGGCTGCCCACACTGTCGGGATAGGCGTTGAGCATAACGCCCCAATTGTGCTTTGCCATGCGTTATCCCTCCTGCTCCATGAGACGGCGGTACTGGCTGAAGCGAAGCACCTGACCGCTTTTGGAAATGATGATTTTGGCCTTGTGGGCGCAGCGGTCCAGCTCTGCCTGTTCGATCTCCAGCACCATGGTGGTAAAGGCGGAATCGGTCTTTCCGTCCCGGGCGCGGGACCGGCGGTGGATGCGGGTTTCCTCCGGCGTGCTGTTGAGCAGGACAGGGACGTCCACACCGTGGAGAAAATCACTGTTGCCATGGGTCCATTCAATGACCAGCACATGGGTCCGGGAGAGGTCAACCGGCTCATACCACCGCTCGTCCTCGGTGCGGCCCATGCGCTTGAGAAACAGGGAGCCGCTGCCCGCCTTGAATTTGGCGATGATGGCGTTAAGCTCGTCATAATCCTGCTCATGGGGGGTCCCCAAATACCCGCTCAGGGCCTTCCGCCCTTCCGCCTGGTAGATTCGCAGCCAGTCTCTCCCGGCGGCCTCCTTTGGGTCGGCGTCGGTTTCCGCCGCCCACAGGCGGCGCAGCTCCGTGCCCGCAGCTTCCGTGTAAACGCCGGCCTCCAGCATCCCCTGCATGCCGCCTGTGCGGAAGATCCGGATTCGCTCCGCGTCGTTGTACATGGGGATTCTTTTCGGATAGTTGTCGCCGGACAGGGTGTACGCGCCCACGCCGGCACGGCGGAAATAGCAGCTGAGCAGACTTGCGGTCTCCGATTTGCCCACGCCGGAGCCGCCGCACACGGCAATGACGGCCCGGCCCGTCCGCTCTGCGGCCTCGGCAGCCATGGGGAGCAGCAGAGGAAAGATGGTATTCGCCTTGTCAATGTGCTCTTGGTTGATCTCTACCTTATCCCCCGGCATGTCGCCGTGGGGAATCTCCCCCTCCAGGACCGGAGGGGCCCATTGCGGCAGCGCGGAGGCCGCCTGTTTGATCGCCGAGTGGTCCATGGTTATGGTTCTCCTTTCACCGAATGGACGGAAGTCTTTCCGCCGGTTTTCCGCGTTTCAAGAATGTGGGGCGTTTCTGTGCCAAATCCGCAGGGTTGGAGCAATTTGGTTGATTTAAAGGCGGGATTATGATATGATTTGATCGCATCACGAAAGGTCCCCTGCCGGATGCGGGCAAATACCTGCCGCATCCAGACCAAGATAAGGAGATGACGCGGCGTGGATGATTTTTCCTTCTCTGTGTTTCCCAACGAGGAACTGCTGGACTTCCGCTTGTTTCAATGCGGCCGGGAGCAGTGCAAACCGCTTCACTCCTTCGGGCCCTTTGTCCGCAATCATTACCTGTTCCACTATATCATCTCGGGTCAGGGCTTCCTGGAGGCCAACGCGAAGAAGGGGGTCACCCAGCGCTATGACCTGGAGGCCGGTCAGGGCTTTCTCATCACTCCCGGGCAAATCAACACCTATAGCGCGGACCAGCTCCAGCCATGGAAATATGTCTGGCTGGAGTTTGATGGACTGCGGGTGGCGGAATATCTGAACGAGGCGGGCCTGAGCGCCGCGCATCCGGTCTACCAGCCCAAGACGGCTGGGCAGGCGGAGCGGGTTCGGGATATCATGCTCTATATGACCGACCACGCCAAAGCCTCGCCGCTCCATCTGATCGGCCATCTGTGCCTTTTTCTGGACGCGCTGATCCAGACCTCCTCCGCCCGGCGGGAGCCCCGGGAGACGCAGCTCCGGGACTTTTATATCCAGGAGGCCGTCAGCTACATGGAGCTGAACTATCAGCGGGAGCTGACGGTGGAGGAAATCGCCGGCGCGTGCCAGCTGAACCGCAGCTATTTCAGCAAGCTGTTCAAAGAGAAAAAGGGGTGTCCGCCTCAGGAATTTCTCATCCGCCTGCGGCTGACCAAGGCGGCGGAGCTGATGAAACAGTCCACGGTGTCCATCGGGGACATCTCCGCCTCCTGCGGGTATCCCAATCAGCTCCACTTTTCCAGGGCGTTCAAGCAGCGCTACGGCGTATCGCCCCGGGAGTGGCGCGCGCAAAACAAAATACAGGGAAAGCATTGACGGGTACAGGCGGTAAAAGCGGCGGCTTTTACCGCCTGTAATGGCCGGCGCTCATTCCGCCTCCAGATAGAGCTGAAGGGCCTGGTAGTCCCCCGAAAGGACCGGCAGGGGCCAGCCCGCCTGCATCAGCACGTCGCCATGCCAGCTTCCCTCGCCGTTGATCCGATAGCGCAGCGCCGGGTCCAGACCCTTAATGCGCAGGGTGAGGAAGGGGGGCGCGCCCCGGAAGGGGCCGGTGACCAGGCTGACCAGGGCCTCCCGCCGGTCGGGGGAGACATGCTCCCAGGCGGTGTAGGGGCCGTTCCGGAAGGGGTCGCTGAGGCGGTAGTAGTCCCCCGCCTGAATCAATTCATAGTGCTCCTTGAAATATGCCGTCTGCCGCCGGACGGTCTCCTTTTCCTCCGGCGTGCATTTGCTCAGGTCCATCTCATAGCCGAAGGTACCGTGCATCGCCGCTACGCCCCGGGTCTCCATCGGCGTGACGCGGCCGGTGGTACCGTTGGGCACGGCGGAGACGTGGGCCCCCATGGCGGAGACGGGATAGCAGAAGGAGGTGCCGTACTGGATGCGCAGGCGGTCCATCGCGTCGGTGTTGTCGCTGCACCAGATCTGAGGGGTATAGTAGAGCATTCCGCCGTCAAACCGTCCGCCGCCGCCGCAGCACCCTTCGATGAGGATGTGGGGGAAATCCCGGCGCAGGCGCTCCGCGAAATCATATACGCCAAGGACATAGCGATGGTAGACCTCCCCCTGCCGGTCCGCGGGCAGGGCGGCGGACCAGACCTCGGTGAGACTGCGGTTCATGTCCCATTTCACATAGGAAATGTCCGCGCTGGAGAGTACGTTCTTGATCTGGCCGTAGATATGGTCCCGCACATCCTGGCGGGAGAAGTCCAGAACCAGCTGCGCCCGGCCCCGGGAGGGTCTGCGCCCCGGCACATTCAATACCCAGTCGGGATGGGCGCGGTAGAGGGCGCTGTCCTCGTTGACCATCTCCGGCTCGATCCAGATGCCGAAGGCCATGTGCAGCTCCTGGATGCGCTTTGCCAAGGCCTCCAGACCGCCGGGGAGCTTTTCCTCGTTGACATACCAGTCGCCCAGGCCGGCGTTGTCGTCATTTCGCGCGCCAAACCAGCCGTCGTCCATGACGAACAGCTCCAGCCCCAGCTCCGGGGCGTCCTGGGCGATCTCCAACAGCCTGCCGGCGGTGAAGCGCATCTCCGTAGCTTCCCAGTGGTTGATGAGCACCGGCTTGCGGCGTCCGGCCCAGGGGTCGCGGATCAGATGGTTCCGGATCGCCTGGTGGAACCTGCGGCTCATCTGCCCGAAGCCGCAGGGGGAACACACCATCGCCGCCTCCGGCGCGGTAAAGCTCGCGCCGGGTTCCAGGGTCCAGGCGAAGTGGTAGGGATGGATTCCCATCACCAGGCGGGCGTTCTCAAACTGGTCGGTCTCCGCCGCCGCCTGGAAGTTGCCGCTGTAGAGCAGCATGGCGCCGTAACACAGGCCGTAGTCCTCCCCGGCGTCCCGGTCACAGAGGATGACAAAGGGGTTGTGCTGGTGGCTGGAGGCGCCCCGGACGCTGTCCACGCTCTGGACGCCGGGGCGCAGAGTGGCGCGGCTGGGGCAGCGCTCCATCACGTGGGCGCCGTTGAAGGTGATGAGGTCCAGGTCGGAGCGGATGAAGTCCAGGCACAAGGAGGCGCACCGGCACAGGCGCACGGTTTCCCTGCCCGTGTTTTTCACCCGGACGGTCCGGGTGATGAGATCGCATTGCTCCAGCACGCCGTAGAGGAGTTCTACTTCCACCTGCGCGGCGTCGTCCCGCAGGATTACGGAGAGGGTTTCCCACTCCTCCTCCCCGCCGTGAAAAGCGGGCAGGCCCTCCAGACGGTATTTGCCCCGGCGCACCTCGCCGCCCACATAGCGAAGATCCGCAGTGTGGCTGCCGTTGGGCAGCTCCAGCTCGATGGAGGGCAGACGGTAGTCCCCCACGCCGCAGGTGGAGTACTCCTGGGGGAAGGTATCCAGCGAGAAGGTGCGGCTGCCGCCCGCTTCATTGGGGTTGGGGGAGAAGCCGCGGTCCTTGCGGCGCAGTAGGAAGGACAGGTCGCCGTCTGACAGCCGGGGACCGTAGTAGGCGTGGAGCAGCACGTTGTAATCCCACACCTTCATCTGGTAGGTGGTGCTTTTGGTGTGCAGGGTATAGGTCCTGGTTTGTTCATCGTAAAGGATCATAAGGAATTCCTCCTTAAGGAATGATAAAGTGGAGCAAGGCTCATCTTAACGGATTTTCTCCCGGTTCGCAATGCTTACCGCCGAAAAATTTGGGTTCGCTGGGATTTTACAGCAGGTGACAGCCCCGGCGGGCAGAATTGTCGCCGGGGCTGTCGAAGCGAGAACTGGAAAACGGCAGGATTACTTTCCGCCGGTACCGGCAATGCCTTCCACAAACTGGCGCTGGAAGATGAGATACAGGATAATCATGGGCAGCATCGCCAGCAGGGAGCCGGCCATGAGCATGGGGAAGTCGGTGGTGTTCATGCCCCGCAGAGTGGCAAGGCCGGCGGAGAGGGTAAATTTCGTGACGTCGTTGTTGACGATCTGGGGCCACATCAGGTCGCCGTAAGCGAAGACGGCGGTGAAGATGGTCAGGGCGGCCACGGAGGTGCCCGTCAGGGGGAACATGACCTTGTAGAAGGTCTGCCACTGGTTGCAGCCGTCCAGATAGGCGGCTTCGCCCACCTCCTCCGGAATGCTCATGTAGGTCTGGCGCAGGAAGAACACGCCGAAGGCGCTGACCAGGCCGGGGAAGACCAGGGCGAAAATGGTGTTGGCCATGCCCATCTTTGCCACCATCTGGTACTGGGGAATCAGGAAAATCTGGCTGGGCAGGGACATCTGCATCAGCACAATGGTGAACAGGATGTTCTTGCCCCGGAATTTCAGCTTGGCGAAGGCGTAGCCCGCCATGGAGCTGAAGGCGATGGCGCAGATCACCCGGAAGAACACCAGCAGAATGGTGTTCCAGTACAGCCTGACGAAGGGCAGCTTGGAGAGAACTTCCTTATATTTGTCCAGCCGGAAGGCGGAGGGGAAGATGGTGGCGGGGATGCTCATGCTCTCCGGAACCGTCTTGAAGCTGGTGAGGAACATCCAAAGGAAGGGGAAAATCATGATGACAGAGCCCAGAATCAAAAACAGGTACGAAAGGTATTTGCTGGTCTTGGAACTTTTCATTGCAGCCCCTCCTTAAATATCGTAAGTGACCCACTTCTTCTGGCCCCAGAACTGAATCAGGGTCACAAGGAGGATCAGGCCGACGGTCCAGATGACGATGGCGGAGCCATAGCCGCGGTCGCCCGTCACGAAAGACGAACGGTAGAACAGGTACATCAGGCTCTGCATGTCGGCCATGGCCGGGTTGGTCTCGTCCGACATCATGTAAATCAGGTCGTACACCTTCATGGAGGCCATGAGCCGCATAATAAGCACGGAGAACAGGGAAGGGGAGATCATGGGCAGGGTGATGGTGAAAAACTGACGGATCTTGCCCGCGCCGTCGATGCTGTTGGCCTCGTACAGGGTCTTGGGAATGTTCTGAAGACCCGCCAGCAGCAAAACGGCGTCATAGCCCACGCTGCTCCACACGGAGACGATGGCCACGGCCAGCACAGCGGTTTTGGGGTTGGTAATCCACTGGATGTTGGTCCCCAGAATCTGATTGAGGATGCCGTACTGACCGTTGAAAATCCACTGCCACACCATGGCCACGGCGGCGGGGGCGCACACCAGAGGCAGGAAGAAGATGGTGCGGAAGCCGCCCTTGAACTTGACCTTGGTGTTCAGAAGCATAGCCACGAACAGGGCCAGCATCATGCCCACAGGAACGGTCAGGATACAGAACCAAACGGTGTTCCAGGTGGCTTTCCAAAATTCGGCGCTGCTGAACATGTCGATGTAGTTCTGGACGCCGATGAATTTGTATTTGCCGAAGCCCAGATGCTCGCAGAAGCTGGTGTAAATGGTCTGGATGAAGGGCCAGATGTTCAGCACAAATAGGCCGATGATGGTGGGAGCTACCATGATCCAGCCCCAGTTTTCCTCCCGCCGTTCAGCGGCAGACAGTCTTGGTTTTTTCACAGCATACCCTCCTCTCAATTACTGGCCAATTTTCTGGCGGTTTCGGTATTCACGATGTTCTCGATTTGCTCCAAGCCGGCGCCGATATCCTGATTGCCTGCGTAAACCTGGTTCAGCACGTCCAGGACCTGGCTCTTCCAGCGGGGGCTGGCAGAGTTATAGGGGACCTGGATGGCGTACTCAAACTGGTCGAAAATGCAGTCAATGTTGATCTTGTAATCAAATTTGTCCCAGGCGGCCCGCCAGCTTTCTTCGGTGCCTATGTAGGCGGGGATCGCCGCGCCGGATTCGCCTTGAATGATCTGGGCCTCTTCGGTGCCGAAAAACTTGATTACGTCCAGGGCGATGTCCAGGTGCTTGCCGTGAGCGCCGGTGGAATAGCAGAGGCCGTTGGACATGCAGGCCCGGCCGTCGTGGTCCAGACTCTCGTCCGTGTGGACCGGGTTGGGAGCCTTGGGCAGTTTGGCAATGTCCCATTTGCCGTCCATCTGGGGATTGTTTTCGATGGCGCCCAGCAAACTCCAGCTTCCCTCCATGAACATGGCGCCCTTCTCGGACCAGAAGGTAGCGCCCGCGCCGTTCTGGGTGAAGAAGGTCTGGTCAGGACACCACTCCTCCTGCTGCATGCCGATGTAAAACTCCATGGCCTCCTTGCCGCCGGGCTGGTTAAAGCCGGAAGCGGTCTTGCCGGCATTGAGAATGTAGCCGCCGTTCTGGTAGACGTAGGACCAATAGCCCAGCTGGTCGTCCAGATAAGCGAGATAGCCATAGTTGCCGGTGGCGTCGTAGATTTTCTGGGAGGCCTCCGTCATGTCGTCCCAGGTCCATCCGTCGTCGGGATAGGCCACCCCGGCGGCGTCGAACATCTCCTTATTATACACCAGGACGTTGTTGTCCTTGTCCTTGGGCACGCCGTAGTAACGGCCGTCGGAACCGCTGACGTTGTTCAGGGAAATCTCGGAGAAGTGGTTTTGATAATAGCCGCTCTCCACGTCGTTATAGAGGTTCGTCACGTCGGCCAGCATGCCGAAGTCCGCGTAATACAGCAGCTGGTTGGTGTGCATCCAAAAGATGTCGGGCAGGGTGTTGCTTTCGGCGGCGGCTTCCAGCTTGGTCCAATACTCGCTCCAGCTGACCACCTGCACGTCGATGACTACATCCGGATGCTGGGCGGTGTAGGCCGCACACATGGCCTCCATGCCCGGCTGCTGGGCCGCATCCCAGATTTGGAAGGTCAGGTGAGTTTTGCCGTCGGAAGAGCTGCACCCGGCCAGCGACAGCAGCAGCGTCAGGACCAACGCGGCCGCCGTCATACGGGGGATCCTTTTCATAACTCCACTCCTTTTCCGTTTTCCGCGCCGCACAGCCCCGGGGAGATGGAACGCGGTTTTGTTTATCATAATACGGAAAAGTGAAATTTGTAAATGCCGCTTTGTGCGCAAAATATTTCGCGATGTTGCAAAATATCCCTTTTGGAGAGGTTGCGCCACATTTTGCTATGTTTGGGATTAAAACCAGTGTAATGGCGAAAAAGCAGGGCTAATTTTTGTATATATTGCACATAAAAATTCCCGATAGAACGGGATGCGTCTTCTTTCATCCAGTAAATTCCATTGGATTTAGGGATAAAAATATACCGGAATAACATCGGCGCGAAAAAAGGCGGCATGCTCTTGAATTGGTGAAAAAAGTGTGATATTCTGTTTCTCAATAAATTTCTCCGCCGCACGCGGGGGCAGAGGAGGGGCAGGTCATGTTTTTTCAAAGCGACGATAGCGATCTTATGCCGCCGGAGGTCGAGGACGGCGGGGAAGCCCCCGGGAAGACCGGCTTTGCCCGGGTCCTGGAGCTTGTGAGCGGCCAGTGCGGCGCCCTGCTGAAGGCAAACCTCCTGTTTCTGCTGGGCTGCATCCCCGTTGTTACCATTCCCCTCAGTCTCTATGCCATGAACCGCGTGATGCTCCGGGTGGTGCGGGATCAGCCGGTGAAATGCCTCCGGGAGTACTGGGAGGCGTTCCGGCGGGACTGGAAGCGGGGGTATCTGGCGTTTTTGCTGACGGCGGCGCCGCTGGGCTTGGCGGGGTGCGGGATGTGGTTCTATCTGAGCCGCGCGGCGTTAAACCTGCTGTTCTTTCTTCCCTTCCTGGTGTGCTCCACCGTCTTTTTGATGACGCTGCTGTCCTCCGGGTATCTGTATGGCCTGCTGGACAGCGGGAAAAAGGGGAAGGAGGCCGTGGGGCTGGCGCTGGTGCTGGGGGTGGCAAGGCCGCTGCGGTCCATACCGGCGGCGCTTTGCTGCTACGGCTTGCCGCTGCTGGCGGTGCTGCTGTTCCCGTTGAGCGGACTGTATCTGCTTCTGCTGGGGTTTTCCCTTCCCTGCCTGCTTGGGAATTTCTTCCTGCGGACCTTGCTGAAGCCGTATATGGAATAGGAGGAACGGCGCGGCGGGACTGTGAGCGCCGGCGGCGGTCATCGTACTGCGAAAGGGCCGGAGAAACAACGTTTCTCCGGCCCTTTCGGCGGTCCTGCGGGGGAGAGGCGGCCATCCGCCCCGGCGGGTCTTCCGGTCCGCGGTCTTTCTGCAAGGGCGGGCCCGCCGGACAAAGGAGAGCATCCGCGCCGTCCCGAGGGGGGACGTTTATCCCCGCATGGCCTCTTTGGCCAGCTCAATATCCGCCTGGTCCCGCAGGGGGAACAGCAGGTTGGCCAGAATGGCCATGATACAGGTGGCGGTGACGGCGTCGTTGAAAATGAAGCGGATGAAGCCGGGGAGCTGGGCTACGGCGTCCGGGTGGGCGGGCACGCCGATGCCGAAGACAAAGGTCAGGCCCATGACCAGGATGTTCCGCTCGCTGAAGCCCGCCTTGGCGATCATCTTGATGCCGTTGATGAGGATCATTCCGAAGACCGTGATGATGGCGCCGCCCAGCACGGCGTTGGGAATGGCGGAGAAAAGCACCCCCAGCTTGGGGAAGAAGCCGGAGATCATCAGGATGAAGGCCCCGGTGGCGATGCACCAGCGGTTCACCACCCGGGTCATGGCCCCGATGCCCCCCGCCGCACCCACGGCGGAAGCGGTGGGCACGAAGGTGAAGGAGGTGCCCATGACGATGGGAAGCCGCGCCCCCACCTGATAGCGGCTCCCCAGCCGCAGGGGATAGAGCTGGATGAAGGTGGTGAGGCCCGAGACGAACATGGCGCATTGAACCATGGTCACCGTGTCCGCGCCGGAGAGTCCGCAGACCCCGGCGATGATGAGAATGGGAGCCAGATTCGAGGTGAACATCGCCAGCACGTGCTGGCGACCCAGGGGGACGGCGGTGGAAAGGCTGGGGCGGCCGTCCAGTTCATAGACCATGTTCCGGTCCTGTTCGCGGGTGTTTTTTCGATCAGCGTTCATGCGGTTTTCCTCCCGTAGCTCCGCGGAAGGCAGGTTCCGCGGAGTGATTTTTAACATGCACTCAGCGGTTTAAATACGCTTGGACACAGGCCCGGGCCTCCCGGACCGCCTTCTCCTCGTCCACGCCGGTAAGGCGGCCGTCCCGGACCACGACGCGGCCGTTGACCACGGTGCAGTCCACCGCGCCCTTGAAGCCCACGGTGCCCAGCATGGACTTTACATCCAGGTCCGCCCCCACCAGCTCCAGCCGGTTCCGGCGGATCATAAAGAGGTCCCCGGCCTTGCCCGTCTCCAGACTGCCGATGTCCTCCCGTCCCAGCACCCGGGCGCTGCCCTGGGTGGCGATTTTCAGGCAGTCGTATCCGCTGGGGGCCCGCTCGCTGGAGCAGAGCCTGTGAAGCAGGAAGGCGGTCCGCAGTTCCTCCAGCAGGCTGGACCCGTCGTTGCTGGCGCTGCCGTCCACGGCAAGGCCCACGGAAACTCCCAGGGCCAGCATGTCGGGAATCCGGCAGACGCCGGAGGAGAGCTTCATGTTGGAGATGGGACAGTGGGCCACGCCGGTGCCCGTGTCCGCCAGGAGCTTGAGCTCATCGTCGTTGAAGTGGATGCCGTGGGCGTACCAGACGTCGCGGCCCAGCCAGCCCAGGTCCTCCATATAGGCCAGGGGGCGCTTTCCGTATTTCTCCAGGACGAAGTTCTCCTCGTCCTTGGTCTCACAGAGGTGGGTGTGGAGCCGGACGCCCAGGTCCCGGGCCAGCAGGGCGGACTGGCGCAGCAGCTCCCCGGTGACGCTGAAGGGGGAACAGGGGGCCAGGGCCACCATGCGCATGGAGTTGAAGGAGGGATCGTGGTATTTCTCCACCGCCCGCTGGCAGTCCCGCAGAATCTCGTCCACCGTCTGGACCACGCTGTCCGGGGGCAGGCCGCCGTCCTTCTTGCTCAAATCCATGCTGCCCCGGGAGGCGTACATCCGCACGCCCAGATCCTTGGCGGCGGCGAACTGCGCGTCCAGCAGGGCGGCGGAGGCGCCGCCGGGAAAGACGTAGTGATGGTCAAAGACGGTGGTGCAGCCGGTTTTCAGCAGCTCCCCCATGCCGGTGACGGAGCTGTGATAGATGGTCTCGGCGTCCAGGTTCTTCCAGATTTCGTAGAGCGTCCGCAGCCAGTCGAACAGCTCTATGTTCTG
This sequence comes from uncultured Oscillibacter sp., assembly GCF_910579365.1. GTDB lineage: Bacteria > Bacillota > Clostridia > Oscillospirales > Oscillospiraceae > Oscillibacter. Next base: position 47,461 of record NZ_CAJTUX010000009.1, on the reverse strand, counting down.
CACCTGGGGCAGGTTCCGGCTGAAGGTCTGATAGAGATGATGGTGGGTGTTGATCAGGCCGGGATAGACGATGCAGCCCGAGGCGTCCAGCACCTGGTCCGCCGTCTGGGGCTCCTGGCCCATGTAGGCGATGACGCCGTCTTGAATCAGGATGTGGGCATTTTCCAGCACGGTGTCCTGCCGGTCGCAGGTGACGATGGCCGGGGCGTTTTGAATCAAAAGACTGCTCATGCGCGGTCCTCCCATGTACGCGGATTTCGCGTGAAGTCATACGGGCAGGATAAGCGCATGAGCAGCCGTCACGTGCGCACATGAGGCGTGCCGATCTTGGAGAGCGGGGGACGGTCTTCCGCTGCCGGCAGAGGAAGCCATAGAAAACAAAAAAACTGCCGAAACAAGAAGACTACAGGTTTCCGGGCGGACCCGAAAACTTGTAGTCAACTGTTAAGGCAGTTGGTAGAAACGCTCATCCAATCATGAACTTATACAAGCCAGTATATGTCGCTTAGCATACAGGGAAACCGGGGCGCTGTCAAGCGCCGTTGTGACAAATCTGCAAAGTGCATGATTTCACGGGAGAAAATTGTGCGAATCTCACAGGGGGTCTCCGTCGGAAAACAGGGAGGTGGAGAGATAGCGTTCCCCGGAGTCCGGCAGCAGGGCCACAATGGTCTTTCCCCGGTTCTCCGGCCGCCGGGCCAGCCGGAGGGCGGCCCACACCGCCGCGCCGGAGGAGACGCCCACCAGCACGCCCTCCATCCGGCCTATCTGGCGGCAGGCGGCGAAGGCGGCCTCGTCCTCTACGGGGATGATCTCGTCATAGATTCCCGTGTCCAGCACCGGCGGAATCATCCCCGCGCCGATGCCCTGAATCCGGTGGCTTCCGGCGGGGCCCCCGCTGAGGACCGGAGAGGCGGCGGGCTCCACCGCCGCGACGCGCACGGCGGGATTCCGGCTCTTGAGGTACTGTCCCACGCCGGAGATGGTGCCGCCGGTGCCCACGCCGGCGACAAAGACGTCCACCTGTCCGCCGGTATCCTCCCAGATTTCCGGGCCGGTGGTCTCCCGGTGGGCGGCGGGGTTGGCGGGGTTGGAAAACTGGCTGGGGATGAAGCTGCCGGGAATCTCCCGGGCCAGGGCCTCCGCCTTGGCGATGGACCCCGCCATGCCCAGGGCCCCCTCCGTCAGCACCAGCTCCGCGCCATAGGCCAGGATGATGCGGCGGCGCTCCAGACTCATGGTGTCCGGCATGACGATGATGGCCCGATAGCCCCTGGCGGCGGCCACAGAGGCCAGCCCGGCCCCGGTGCTGCCGGAGGTGGGCTCGATGATGACGCCGCCGGGACGCAGCAGGCCCTGGGCCTCGGCTTGGCCGATCATGGCCCAGGCCACCCGGTCCTTCACGCTGCCGGAGGGGTTCAGGTACTCCAGCTTACCGAGGATGCGGGCCTCCAGGCCCTCCGCCTTCTCCAGGCGGACAAGCTCCAGAAGCGGGGTGCGGCCGGTGAGCTGGCCGGCGGATGTGTAGACGCGCATGGCTTCCTCCTTCTTGTTGAAACGCGGACGGACCGCCAGGTCTGTTGGGGTGTTAGAGTATATGCCCCGGCGGCGGAGAGGTTGACAGCTGCGGGGGGCGGGCTTAGAAAAGCTTTTTCAGCCCCTCAAGCTTGTCTCCCAGGTCCGCGGCGGCCAGCTTGGTCTTTACGCCGGCGACCAGGGGCTGAAGCTGCTCGTCCGGCAGGTCCACGCCCAGCAGCGTTTCCAGGGCCTTCACGGGGTCCTTCTGAAAGTTCTGGAGGAGGTGAGGGTCCTTCTGGAGTTGGGCGGCCAGCTCCTCGATTTTGGCTTTGATGTCGAAACTCATGTGTATACTCCTTTTTCGTTTGCTGCGCCGGAGTGAGCGGCGGCAGCTCCATCATAAGGAAATCCGGAATGATTGTCAATGCGCTTTCCGGCGGAGACAAAAAAATAACGGTTTCCCTATAAAATTTCGCTTACATGTTTTCAGCAAAATGTGGTAAAATAAGAGAGCGATTTGGAGCGGAAAGGAAAGGAGGACCTGCATGTTTCAGCCTGGAGAATTGGTGGTTTACGGCTCCACCGGCGTGTGCCGGGTGGAGGGAATTGTCCGTCCGAACCTCTTGGGGGAGGACCGGAACCGGCGGTACTACCTCCTCAAGCCCCTGTGGCAGGACGGGGTGATTTACGCGCCGGTGGACAGCGAAAAGGTGCCCGTCCGCCCGGTGATCTCCCGAGAGGAGGCGGAGGCGCTGATTGACCAGATGCCCGGCATTCAGGCGGCGGCCTGGCAGGGAAACACAACCCAGGCCCTGGCCCAGCAGTACCAGTCCGCCGTCCGGGACGGGGGGCACCAGGCGCTGATCGAGATGATGAAGGCCATCTACGGCAAGCGCAGCCGGGCGGCGGCCAAGAACCGCCGCCTGGGCGTGGTGGACGAACGGTATATGAAGCAGGCGGAGCGCCTGCTCTACGGCGAGCTGGCCACGGCGCTGGAGATTCCCTATGACGGGGTGGAAAACTATATCGCCGCGCGAATCGAGGAGGGACTGGCGGACTCCGCCGGGGCGTGAGGCGGCAAAAGGAGACGGGAGTCCGTCTCCTTTTGCCGCATTCAGCGGAGAATTTCCCGCACCAGACGGGCCGTCATGCCCCACACGGCGCGGCCCTGATAGCGCCAGATGGGGACCTCCGTCCGCCCCCGGCTCCAGGGATAGGTCCGGGGAATGCCGACGGCGGCGTAGGGGAAGTCCTCCGGCACCCGGGGGACCAGGTCATAGCGCCAGACCTCCGGCTCCGTCTCCCGGAAGAAGGAGAGGGGAACGGTGAACACCGCCGCCACCTCCGCCGGGGAGGGGCGCAGGGCCTCCAGCCCCGCCGGGGACACCAGCCCCAGCACCGGGTGGAGAAGAAAGCCCCGCTGGCTGCAAATGAAATCCGGCGTGCCCAGGGGCCGGACCTCCTCCCGGGGGATGGACAGCTCCTCCTCCGTCTCCCGGAGGGCGCAGTCCAGAATGCTCTCCCCCGGCTCCATCCGCCCGCCGGGGAAGCAGACCTCGCCCCCCTGCCGCAGCTGGGGGGCCCGGACCTCGAAGAGGAGGGCGAGGCCGTCTTCCCCCTCCACCAGGGGACAGAGGACGGCATAGCTCCGGGCCGCCCCCAGAAGGCCGGGGACATGTCCCTCAAAGCGGCGGCGCAGCCGCTCCAGCTCCCCGGTCACAGCAGCATGGTCAGCCCCTGGCGGCGGTTTTCGATCTCCACCACCGGGACGCTGGGGGCGTATTCCCCGTCCAGGGACCAGGGCAGGTCCTCCTCCGTCTCCAGGCGGATGGAGGAGACGTGGCGGAAAATCAGGCCCTGGCTGTCGTACTCCTGGTTCAAAAGGGCGTGGACCAGGCTCTGAAGGTCTGCGGCGGTCTTGGGGCTGGGGACCAGCAGCATTTCAAACAGCCCGTCGTCCAGCACCACCCGCTCCGGGTCCAGCTTCATCAGCCCGCCGATGGAGGTGGAGTTGCACACCGCGCCGAAGAGGTATTCCCCGTCCAGGCGCTCCTCTCCGGCGGTGACGCGGAGCTGATAGGGGCGGAGGGTGTTCAGGTCCTTCATGCCCTCCAGAATATAGGCGAAGTGGCCTAGGGCGTTCTTGGCGGCCTGGGGGGCGGCGTAGCTGGAGCGGGTGAAGGCCCCGAAGGAGGCCACGTAAAGAAAGCTCCTGCCGTTCCAGAAGCCCACGTCCAGCTGCCGGGGAACGTTCCGGGCGATGGCGGCGGCGGCCTCCGCCGGGTCCCCGGAGACGCGGAGGCTGGCGGCGAAATCATTGGTGCTGCCCTGGGGCAGATAGCCCAGGAGAGGGGGCCTGCGCAGCCGGACCAGGCCGGAGGCCACCTCGTTCAGCGTGCCGTCTCCCCCCACGGCGACCACCAGGTCGTACCGTCCGCCCTCCCGCCGGGCGGTCTCGGCGGCGTCGCCGGGGGCGGCGGTCATGTGGACGGAAAGGAGATAGCCGGCCTGGGAGAGGACGGCGGCGGCGTCAAACAGCGGGCCCCGGGATTTGCTTTTCCCGGCCCGGGGATTGACGATCATCAAGAGCTTGCGCTGTTTCATCTCGGTCACCTCCAGGGAAGACTGGGCGTTTAGATGTTGTGAACTTTAGTATAGCATGGAAAAATGAGGATTGCAATTCCCCGCGCCCCCGTGTAGAATGATGGGGGAAGGACGGTGAGCGCCATGGAACGGAAGAACCACTATGTCAGCCTGGGCGTGACGGTTTTTTTGACCGCCGCCGCGGTTATGCTGCTGTACGACACGCTCTTTGGGGGCAAGGCGGCCCTGGCCCTGGTGGAGGCGGTGAAGCCCATTCTCTACGGGGCGTTCATCGCCTATCTGCTGGCCCCCATGGTCAACTTTTTTGAGCGGAATCTCTTTCCCCTCCGGCCGGGAAAGCCGCGGAATCGCTCCGCCGCCATGGCGGTGCGGACCGTGGGCATCCTGCTGGCCTGGCTGGTGATCGCGTGCTTTTTCTACCTGCTGGCCTCCGTGCTGATGCCGGAGCTCTATAAGAGCGTTTTGCAGCTCATCGACAACGCGGACAACTACTACCGGACTATCAGCGGATGGGTGATTCACCTGCTGGAGACGAATCCCACCGTGGCGAACTGGGTGAACCAGCAGATGGCGGCCTATTTCCAGGACCTGGACAAGTGGCTGACCAGCGGCGTCCTGCCCCAGCTTCAGGCGGTGATGGTGACGGTGTCCGGCGGGGTGCTGAGCCTGGTGAACTTCGCCAAGGACCTGCTGGTGGGCGTCATTGCCTCCGTTTACCTCCTGGCCACCAAGGAGCGCTGCGCCGCCTATGGGCGGAAGCTGGCCTACAGTTTGTTCTCCCGGGAGAATGTGGGTCTGGTCCTCCGGGGGGTGCGGAGGGCGGACAGCATCTTCTCCGGCTTTGTCCGGGGGAAGCTGCTGGATTCCATCATCATCGGTATTCTATGCTTTGTGAGCTGTTCCATTCTGAAATTCCCCTACACGCCCCTGGTGTCCGTCTTCGTGGGCGTCACCAACATCATCCCCTTCTTCGGGCCGTTCCTGGGGGCCATTCCCAGCGCCTTTTTGATTCTGCTGGTCTCCCCCCGGCAGGCGCTGTATTTCGGCATATTCGTTCTGGCCCTCCAGCAGCTGGACGGCAACGTCATCGGCCCCAAGATTTTGGGCAACACCACGGGCCTCAGCAGCCTGTGGGTCATCATCGCCATTTTGGTGGGAGGCGGCTTTTTCGGCGTGCCGGGAATGTTCTTCGGCGTGCCGGTGTGCGCCTGCCTCAACTGCCTGATTAACTTCTTTGTGGACGTCCGCCTGCGAAAGAAGGGCCTGCCCCAGGAGGCGGCGGCCTACGCCGCCGGCGGGAGCTGCGGCCCGAAGCCCACGGAAAAGGGCGGAGGCGGCGGCCAAAAAAGTCTGTGAAACCTCTTGCAGTCCCGGAGCGCTTCGTGTATAATACGGCCCTGTGGGCGCCCGGAAGACCGGGACGCCCGCGGGGCTTTATTCATGAGAGCCTTCAAAACTGAATAGAGCCGAACAATTTTGTCTGGGCGGGACAGTTTCCCCGTCCAACACTGACCCGCGATCGGGCAGTGATGAAAGGAAGCAGACATGAAGAAGAAACTTTTGGCGCTCCTTCTTCTGCTGGGCCTCCTGAGCGCCGTACTCTGCGGATGCGGAGACGGCAGCACGGGCCAAACGGCAGACGGCGGACAACCCAGCGGCTCCACCAGCACCCCTGAGGCGGAGGACCCTCCGGCGGATCACCCCAATGAGATCACCGTCGGCATCGCCCAGGACCTCGACGAGAGTCTTGACCCCCACAAGGCCGTGGCGGCAGGAACCAAAGAGGTTATGTTCAACGTGTTCGAGGGCTTGATGAAGCCCACCCCCGACGGGGATTTGATTCCCGCCGTGGCGGAATCCTTTGAAATTTCAGAAGACCAATTGGTCTATACGTTTACCATCCGGGAGGGGATTACCTTCCATAACGGCAGCCCCGTGACGGCGGCGGACGTGGGCGAGTCCCTGGCCCGCTGCAAGAATGGCGGCGACGGCGTTTTTGAGGTGGAGGCGTTTTCCAATATCCGGGAGATCACCTCGGAGGACCCCCGTGTGGTCTCCATTACGCTGGAAGAGCCCGACAGCGAGTTTTTGTCCTATCTGACCACGGCGATCCTTCCCGCGGACTACGACGGGCAGGACACCGCCCCCGTGGGCACCGGGCCCTTTCGGTTCATTTCCCGGGCGGCCCAGGACAACATCGTCCTGGAGCGCTTCGAGGATTACTGGGGCGAGCCCGCCCACCTGGATAAAGTCACCTTCAAAATCATTGAGAACGCGGACAGCATCCTCATGAGCCTCCAGAGCGGGGCGGTGGACCTGTTCGCCCACATGACCAGCACCCAGGTGGCCCAGCTGGGGGATGATTTCAACATCGAAGAGGGCACCATGAATCTGGTTCAGGCCATGTACCTCAACCACGCGGAGAAGCCCTTTGACGACGTGCGGGTCCGGCAGGCCCTGTGCTACGCCGTGGACCGCCAGCAGATTCTGGACCTGGCCTTCGACGGGTACGGCAGCCTCATCGGCTCCAGCATGTACCCCGCCTTCGGCAAGTACTTCGACGAGTCCCTGACCAACCATTACACCCACGACGTGGAGAAGGCCAAGGCCCTTCTGGCTGATGCCGGCTATCCCGACGGGTTTAAGATGACCATCACCGTCCCCTCCAACTACCAGCCCCACATCGACACCGCCCAGGTGATCGTGGAGCAGCTGAAAGAGGTGGGTATCACCGCCGAGATTCAGCTGGTGGAGTGGGGCACCTGGCTCTCCGACGTGTACGCCGGACGGCAGTATCAGGCCACTGTGGTGGGCGTGGACGCCTCCACCATGACCGCCCGGGCCCTGTTGGAGCGGTTTACCTCTACGGCGGGTAATAACTTTATCAATTATAACAACGCGGAGTATGACGCGCTCTTCCAGCAGGCCATTACGGCGGCGGACGACGCGGCGCAGACCGCGGCCTATAAGCAGGCGGAGGCCAATCTGACGGAGAACGCCGCCAACGTGTACATCCAGGACCTTGCGGACCTGGTGGCCGTCCGCAAGGGACTCGCCGGCGTGCGGTTCTATCCGATCTACGTTCTGGACCTGGCCGGCATTCAATATACGGCGTGATTTTATAAGGCGGAGGCGTGAAGAGGGAATCGAGTGCTTCACGCCTCCCCTTTTTCAAAAGGGGTATTGCCCATGAACTACGCACTGAAAAAGGCCGCCGCTCTGCTGGCGACCATGCTGACCGTGTCCTTTTTGACCTTTGCGGCCTTTGACCTCATCTCCGGCGACGCCGCCACCACCATGCTGGGCACCTCCGCCACGCCGGAACGGCTGGAGGCCCTGCGGGAGGAGCTGGGGCTGAACCGGCCCCTGCTGGTGCGCTATGGAGACTGGCTGCTGGGTTTTTTCACCGGGGACCTGGGGGTCTCCACCAGCTATAAGCAGCCCGTGCGGGACATCCTGGCCCCCAAGCTGCGGCTGACGCTGTGTTTAAGCCTGATGAGCTTCGCCCTGATTACGGCGGCGTCCATTCCCCTGGGGCTCTGGTCTTCCGGCCGGAGCCGGTTCCAGGGGGCCCGGACGGCGCTGAACCAGCTGGGCATGGCCGTGCCCCCGTTTTTCACCGGCATTCTGCTGTCCTGGGTCTTCGGCGTGGGGCTGAAGTGGTTTACGCCGGGGCAGTTTCCCGACGCGAAAACGGACCTCTCCGGGGCAGTGGCCTATCTGCTCTTCGCCGCCGTGGCCCTCTCCATTCCCCGGATTGCCATGACGGTGCGGATGCTCCGCAGCACCATACAGGAGGAGATGGGGCGGGACTATGTCCGCACCGCCATCTCCCGGGGAAACGACCGCCGGGCCGTCCTCCGGCGGCACGTGCTGAAAAACGCTCTGCCCCCCGTGGTCACCTTCCTGGCCCAGACCATGGCGGAGATCGTGGCGGGGAGCATCGTGGTGGAGCAGGTCTTCGTCATCCCCGGCCTGGGGCAGATGCTGGTGACGTCCATCGCCAACCGGGATTATCCGATGGTCCAGGCCATTGTGGTCATTCTGGCCCTCTGGGTGGTGCTGGCGGGAACGGCGGCGGACCTTTTGAACCAGGGGATCGACCCCCGGCTCCGGACGGGAGGCGCGGCATGAAGAAGCGAAACGGTTTTCTCATAGCCGGGCTGGTCCTGAGCTGCGCCCTGGCGGCGCTGATTCTCCTGGGCGCATTCTGGACGCCCTACGACCCCAACGCCATGGCGGCGGGGCCCAAGTTCGCCGGTCCGTCCCTGGCCCATTGGATGGGCACGGACAACTTCGGCCGGGACATTTTCAGCCGGGTGCTCCAGGGGGCGGGGGCCACGGTGTCCATCGCCCTGGCCACCCTGGCCATCGGCGCGGTGTGCGGCTCCTTCGTGGGGGCGCTGACGGGGTACTTCGGCGGCCCGGTGGACGAGGCGCTGATGCGCCTGAACGACGCGCTGACGGCCTTCCCCAGCATCCTTCTGGCGCTGGTGGTCATCTCCGTCCTGGGGCCGGGGAAGAAGCGCAACGTGGTCCTGGCTCTGGGGCTGGTGTTCATCCCCAGCTTCGCCCGGGTGACCCGGACGGCCTTCGCGGCCCTGCGGGACGTGAACTATATCAAAAGCGCCCGGCTGATGGGGGCCTCCAGCGGGCGGATTCTGCTGGTCCACATGCTGCCCAACACGCTGCCGGTACTGCTGCCCGCCCTGACCATCGGGTTTAACAACGCGGTGCTGGCGGAGGCGTCCATGAGCTTTCTGGGCATCGGCGTGACGCCGCCGGACGCCTCGTTGGGCTACATGCTCTCCGAGGCCCAGGGGATGCTTTTCGCCGCGCCCTGGTACGCTGCCGGCACGGGGCTTGTCATTGTGCTGCTGGTGTTCAGCGTGGGCCTTTTGGGCGAGGGCCTGCGGCGGCGGGACAAGGGGGTGCTGTGATGCTGGAAATTCGGGACCTCCGCGTCCGGTTCTGGAACCGGGAGCGGGAGGCCGTGGCCGGAATCCGCCTCTCCATCGGGGCGGGGGAGATCGTGGGCCTGGTGGGCGAGTCCGGGTCCGGCAAAACCGTCACCGCCATGAGCGTGGCGGGACTGCTGCCCCGGAAGCAGTGCGATTACTCCGGGGAAATCCTTCTGGACGGGACGGAGCTTCTCCACGCGGACCGAAGGGAATTGCGGAATATACAGGGCCGGGAGATCGGCGTGGTGTTTCAGGAGCCCCTGACCTCCCTGGACCCGTTGATGAAGATCGGCCCCCAGGTGGAGGAGGTCCTCCGGGTGCACACCCGGCTGGGCCGGGAGGAGCGCCGCCGCCTGGCCCTGGAGGCCATGACGGCGGTGGAGCTGCCGGAGCCGGAGGCGGTCTATGGCCGCTATCCCCACCAGATGTCGGGGGGCATGCTCCAGCGGGCCATGATCGCGGCGGCCATTGTGGCCCGGCCCAAGCTGCTGCTGCTGGACGAGCCCACGACGGCCCTTGACGTGACCATCCAGGCCCAGATTCTGGAGCTGTTGAAGAAGCTGAACCGGGAGTCCGGCATGTCCATGCTCTTCATCTCCCACAACCTGAACGTGGTGCGCCGGCTCTGCGGCCGGGTGGCGGTGATGCAGAGGGGCGTGCTGGTGGAGGAGGGACCCTCCGGCGAGGTGTTCCGCCATCCCCGGCACCCCTATACGAAAAGGCTGGTGGCGGCCATTCCCACCAGAACGCGGAAGGAGGGAGAGCCATGAGTCCGGAGCTGGTGCTGTCCCTGCGCCATGTGGACAGCGGCTACAGCGGCGGGGCGGGGCCCTTTGGGAAAACGCGGCGCCAGGAGGTCCTCCACGATGTGAGCTTCGACGTCCGCCGGGGGGAGATTCTGGGCCTTGTGGGGGAGTCCGGCACGGGAAAGTCCACCCTGGCCCGGACCATCCTGGGCATGGTGAAGCCGGACCGGGGAGAGGTCGTCCATTACACGAAGCGGCCCCAGATGATTTTTCAGGACCCCTACAGCTCCCTGAACCCCTTTTACAGCGTGGAGTGGACCCTGGAGGAGCCTCTGCGGGTCTATGGCAAGTACGGCAAGGCGGAGCGGAAGCGCCGGGTCCGGGAGATGCTGGAGCGGGTGGAGCTTCCTGCGGAGTGCCTGAGGGCCCGGCCCGGCGAGCTCTCCGGCGGGCAGCGCCAGCGGGTCAGCATCGCGGCGGCCCTGATCCGGCGGCCCAGGTTCCTGATTGCCGACGAGCCGGTGTCCGCCCTGGACGTGACCATCCAGGCCCAGATTCTGGAGCTGCTGCGCAGTCTCCGGCAGGAGCTGGATTTGAGCTTCCTCTTCATCTCCCATGATCTGAACGTGGTTTATCAGCTCTGCGGCCGGGTGCTGGTGATGAAGCAGGGGCGCATTGTGGAGCAGGGGACGGTGGAGGAGATTTTCAGCCGCCCCCGGGAAGACTATACCAAACAGCTGCTGGCGGCGGCGGAGTGACGCCGCCTGAACGACGCGGGGCCCTCCTGCGGCAGGGGAGACGGATATGAGATGGAAAGCGTGGTTCCTCAAGTATAAAAAACTGCATATCTGGCTGCTTGCAGACGTGGGCGTGCTGCTGGCCTACTTCCTTCTCCGGGGGCAGCGCTGGCTGATGAATGCCCTGGCGGACCATGTGACGGGCCCCCTCCGGCGGGGACTGGGGCGGATATGCTACCAGGTCCCCTTCTCCGTTATGGAGGTGGTGGAGGTTCTGGCGGTCCTCGCGGGATTGGGGTATCTTATCTGGAGCGCCGCCGCCGTGGCGCGGGCAAAGGGCCGGCGGCGAAGCCGGGCCTATGGCGCGGGGTTGCGGGGGGTGTGCGTTCTGCTGTCCGTCTGGTGCGGATTCTGCCTTTTGTGGGGGGTGAATTTCTGGACGGACAGCTTCCAGGACAAGTCCGGCATATATGCCCAGCCCGTGGCCCTGGAGGACTTGAAGGAGGTCACGGCCTATTTCGCTGCCCGGGTGGCGGAGACGGCGGGAAACGTGGAGCGGGACGGGCGGGGGCTCTTCGCCGTCTCCCGGGAGGAGATTCTGGAAAACAGCGTCCGCGCCTATGACGGGGCCGTCCGGGAGTTCCCCTTCCTGGCCTTTGACGACCCGGGCGTGAAGTCCATGGCCTTCTCCCGGCTGATGAGCGCCATGGACTTCACGGGGTTTTACAGCTCCTTCACCGGGGAGTCCAACGTCAACGTGGACAGCCCGGCCTGCATGCTGCCCTCCACCGTGGCCCACGAGCTGGCCCACCAGCGGGGCTTTGCCTCGGAGCAGGAGTGCAACTTCCTGGCGGTGCTGGCCTCCACCACCTGCGGCGACCCGGCCTATGTGTACTCCGGCTGGCTGATCGGATATGTATACCTGGGGAACGCCCTGTACTCTCAGGACCCGGAGGCCTATTGGGCCATCCGGGAGGCCCTGATTCCAGAGGAGGCCCAGCTGGACCTGGCGTACAACAACGCCTACTGGGCCCAGTTTCAGGATACGACGGTCCAGCGGGCCAGCAATAAGGTCTATGACGGGCTGCTGAAGAGCTACGGCGACGAGCGGGGCATCCAGTCCTACGGAACCGTGGTGGACCTTCTGGTGGTCTATTACCGGGAGCGGCTTTGAGGCGGGAAAGCGGAAAAACGGCGGCATGGCAGAGGGCCATGCCGCCGTTTGGCGTGTCAAAAGAGCGGGAAGTCCGCCGCGCCGGACTGAAATTCCGCCGGAGGAACCGTCACCCGTCGATCAGCATTCCCACCAGGATGCCCAGCACCGCCGCCAGGGCGGGGAGCTTGCTCTTCCAAAGGCCCGCCGCCTCGGGCAGCAGTTCGCCGAAGACGACGTACAGCATAGCCCCGGCGGCAAAGCTCAGGGTCAGGGTCAGGGACACGGGGCCCAGGGTGCCCAGGCAGTAGCCCAGGGCCGCGCCCAGCACCGTGGGCGCGCCGGAGAGGGCCGCCACTCCCGCCGCGCGCCAGCGGCTCTCGCCCCCCGCCACCATGGGGGCGGAGATGGCCATGCCCTCGGGAATGTTGTGCAGGCCGATGACGGCGGCCATGGTCCAGCCCTGGCGGACGGTGCCGCCGATGAAGGATGCGCCGATGACCATGCCCTCCGGCACGTTGTGCAGGGCGATGGCGGCGGCCATGACCAGGCCCGCCAATATCAGCCCGCCGGCGGGCCGGCCATGGTCCAGCAGGGCGTTGAGCCCGGCCGAGACGGCGCAGCCCCCGAAAACCCCCAGGGCCACCAGCTCCATGGCGCCGGGGGCGGCGGCCTCGGTCAAAAGACCGAAGCAGGACACGGAGACCATTACCCCGGCGGCGAAGCTCAAAAGCAGGCTGGACCCTTTGCCGGAGTCCCGGTGGAAGAGGGTGGCCAGGGCGCCCCCCAGGCCGGTGCCGCCGATGCCCGCAGCGGCGGTCACCAGCAGCGTGGTCCACAGACCCATAGTCGTATTTGCCATGTGAATGCAATTTCCTCCCTTTTTCTTTCGATGCTCTAACAAGTGTAGTATTATAGCATCCTATTTTCCGCCTGTCCAGATCATGTGGCCCGGAAATGAAAAAACATCCCCGCCCGGAGGAGGTTTCCGGACGGGGACGCGAAGAATTACAAGAGGCGGACCTGGGCATCCCCGGCGCAGTCCTCCGCCGTCAGGGTTCCGGCGGCGTCCAGAAGGGCGGCGCGGAAGCTGCCGGGGCCCCGTCCGCCGGAGAGGGCCTCCGCCCGGCGGGAGCAGACCTTCCAGAAGGCGGCGGCGGTGACGGCGGCGGCGGGAATCTCCGCAGACACGGCGGCGAACACGCCGCAGAGGACGGAGAGCATGCAGCCCGTGCCGGTGACCCGGGTCATCTGGGAGCTGCCGCCGGAGACGGCCCAGGAGGCGGTCCCGTCGGAGATCAGGTCCATGGGGCCGGAGAGGAGGACAACGGTCCCCCGCTCCCGGGCCAGACGGCGGGCCAGCTCCGCCCGCTGGGAAAGCGGGCCGGCGGCGGGACTGTCCACGCCCTGCTCCTGGCTCTCCAGGTGAAGCAGGGCCTGGGCCTCCCCCAGGTTCACCCGCAGCAGCGCGGGGGTGAAGGCCGACAGCAGCTCCTCCACCCGCTCCAGCCGCCAGGGGCTGGCCCCCACGCCCACCGGGTCCAGGACGACCGGACGGCCCAGCCGGGCGGCTTCCCGCCCGCGGAGGAGGCAGGCCCGAAACTTTTCCTCGTCCGGCGTGCCGGTGTTCAGCACGGCGGCGGCGCTGGCGGCGGCCAGGACCTCCATCTCCTGGGGGGCCTGGGCCATGACGGGGCTGGCCCCCACCGCCAGGGCCAGATTGGCGCAGTCGTTGGCGGAGACCAGATTGGAGACACAGTGGACCAACGGGCGGCGGAGGCGGACGGCCTCCAGCAGGGAGAAGTCAGGCGTTGTCATAGGACCTCCGAATAAAAATCAGCGCTCCAGGGGGGCCTGTATGGACCTCAGCGCGCCGCTTCTTTGCAGGGAATAGACCAGGGCCCCCGCCAGGATGGAGCCCGCCGCCGTGGAGATCAGGAAGGGGACGATGTAGACGGTGTAGGTCTCCGGGGTCAGGCCCATCACCAGCTTGGCCACGGGATAGGCGGCCAGGCCCCCGAGGACGCCGGTGCCCAGCACCTCGGCGATCAGCGTGGCCGGAAGGTTCTTGCTCAGCCAGAAGGCCAGGCCGCAGAGCAGGGCGCCGCACATGCTGCCGGGGAAAGCCAGCAGACTCCCCAGGCCCAGGAGGTTGCGCAGAAGGCTGGCCACGAAGGCCGCGCCCACGCCGTACCAGGGCCCCAGGAAGACGGCGCAGAGCACGTTGACCATGTGCTGGACCGGGGCGCATTTGCTGCCGAAGACCGGGAAGGAAAGCGTGCTCCCCGCCACGGCCACGGCACAGAGAACGCCGGCCAGGGCCAGCTTCTTGACAGGACTTAATTTCATAGATAAAGACTCCTTCACAAACAGAAATCGCAAAGAGAAACACGCGGCAGCGTTTTCCCCCTGCATGGCAAGGCTGGGCGGACGCATCCGCCCCGGAAAATTCGGTCGAGGCTTTCTGGCCTCCTCTCACGCCGGAACACGGCTTCCCATCGCTGCCGGGACCCCGCCGGGGCGGGACCCGCTGTTTATTTGGCCCGGACGCAGGGCGCTCCCCCTCCGTCCGCTCCCGGCGAACCGGGACGCCGGTGTGTTTTCTCCGCGTTCCCCCTTTGCAAACGATTCCAAAAAGCAAGGCGGCGCGCCTGAATGCGCACCGCCGTCAAAAGTCCCGTCATAGACTCCCTCCGGCGGCATTGCCCGCATCAGGTTAAGGGTCGAAGCCCGCGCTTCCTCTCAGCCTTTCGGCTCCCCTGCTTTTCGGCCTCAGCATACCACCGGGAGAAAAATTTGTCAAGGGGGCTTGCAAAGCGGCGGCAAAGAGCGTATGATGGACCCACAACAAAAGGGGAGTCCGCTGGCGCGGGCTGAGAGGGGGCCGTGAAGGTCCCGACCCGGAACCTGATTTGGATCATGCCAACGTAGGGAAATAAGCGGGCGTTTTACCGTGGACAGACCAGGTTGGTTTGTCCGCGGTTTTTGTTTGACTTCGAAAATGCAGGAGGAGAAATTGCCATGAGGATTTGTCCGGAGACCCTGCGGCTGTACGCCGTCACGGACCGCGCCTGGGCAGAGGACGAGGCGGCGCTTTTCCGCCAGATTGAAGCCGCCGTCCGGGGCGGGGCGGGGATGGTCCAGCTTCGGGAGAAGCGCCTGGACCACGACGCCTTTTTGGAGGAGGCCCGGCGCTTCACCGCCCTCTGCCGCCGCCTGGGGGCCGTCAGCATCATCAACGACCAAGTGGAAATCGCCCTGGAGGCCGGGGCCGACGGGGTCCACGTGGGCCAGAGCGACCTGGAGGCCGGACGGGCCCGGGAGCTGCTGGGGCCGGGGAAGATCATCGGCGTCTCCGCCCACTCGCCGGAGGAGGCCCGCCGGGCCCGGGCGGCGGGGGCGGATTATCTGGGCTGCGGGGCGGCCTTCGCCACCGGCACCAAGAGCGATGCCAGACCCATTCCCAGAGAGACCATCCAGGCCGTCACGGCGGCGGCGGACATCCCGGTTGTGGCCATCGGCGGCGTGAACCGGGGGAATATTCTGGAGCTGAAGGGCCTGGGCCTGGCTGGCGTAGCGGTGGTTTCCGGCATCTTCGGGCAGAGGAATCCGGAGGAGGCTGCCCGGGAGCTCCGGGCCCTGGCGGAGCAACTGTAAGGGAAGACCGGCCCCGGGCCGATTCCGCACGGTACATTGGGGGCACCACCTTGTATCGTGTTATAAAACTTCAATGCGAAAAGGAGACAGGAATATGAAAACAGCATTGACGATCGCGGGGACCGACCCCAGCGGAGGCGCCGGAATTCAGGCCGACATCAAGACCATGACCGCCAACGGGGTATTCGCCCTCACCGCCGTCACGGCCCTGGTGGCCCAGAACACCACCGGCGTCAAGAGCATTCAGGAGTCCACGCCGGACTTCCTGGCGGAACAATTGGACTGTGTGTTTACCGACATCTTCCCCGACGCGGTGAAGACCGGCATGGTGGCCAGCGTCCCCCTCATTGAGGTCATTGCCGGCAAGCTGGCGGAGTACCGGGCCGGAAACGTGGTGGTGGACCCGGTGATGGTGGCCACCTCCGGGGACCGGCTGATCTCGGAGGACGCGCTGGACGCGCTGAAAAGCCGCCTGCTGCCCCTGGCGGCGGTGCTGACCCCCAATATTCCGGAGGCGGAGATTCTCTCCGGCATAAGCATCCGGGGACCGGAGGAGATGGTCCGGGCCGCCCGGGCCATCGGGGAGACCTATGGCTGCGCCGTTCTTTGCAAGGGGGGCCACCAGATCAGCGACGCCAACGATTACCTCTGGCAGCCCGGCGGGGAGGGGCGCTGGTTCCGCTCCCAGCGGGTGGACAATCCCAATACCCACGGCACCGGCTGCACCCTCTCCAGCGCCATTGCATCCAACCTGGCCAAGGGCTTTCCCCTGGAGCAGGCGGTGGAGCGGGCGAAGGAATACATCTTCGGGGCCCTTTCCGCCCGGCTGAACCTGGGCCGGGGCTCCGGACCCATGGACCACATGTGGGACCTGAAGAGCCGCTTTACCGGCGGGGAGGGGGAAGCGTGAAGAAGACCTCCGTCTTTCAAAACAGCCTGATCTGGTTCGGGGCGGGGGTCTCCCTGGCGGAGATTCTCACCGGCACCAGTTTCGCGGGCCTGGGATTTGCCAAGGGCCTGGCGGCCATTGTGGCCGGCCACGTCATCGGCTGTGGGCTGTTCTTCCTGGCGGGCCTGATCGGCGGCCGGAGCGGAAAAAGCGCCATGGAGACCGTGAAAATGAGCTTTGGCCAGCGGGGCGGGCTCCTCTTCGCCCTGCTGAACGTGCTCCAGCTGGTGGGCTGGACCGCCATTATGATCTATGACGGGGCCCTGGCCGTGGGGGGCATCTTCTCCGCCGGGCACTGGCTCTGGTGTCTGGTGATCGGCGGGCTGATCCTTCTCTGGATTCTGGTGGGCGTCACCAATCTGGGGTGGATCAATAAAATCTCCATGTCCGCCCTGCTGGTGCTGACCGTGGTGCTGTGCGGGGTCATCGTCTCCTCCGGCCCGACTGCGGCGGGCGGCTCCGCCGGGGAGGCCATGAGCTTCGGCGCGGCGGTGGAGCTGGCGGTGGCCATGCCCCTGAGCTGGCTGCCCCTGGTCAGCGACTATACCCGGGAGGCGGAGAAGCCCTTCCAGGCGACCCTGGCCAGCACTCTGGTTTACGGACTGGTCTCCACCTGGATGTACGCCATCGGCATGGGCGCGGCGATTCTCACCGGAGAGGGCGACATTGCCGCCATCCTGGTAAAGGCGGGACTGGGCGCCGCGGCGCTGGTGATCCTGGTTCTCTCCACCGTCACCACAACCTTCCTGGACGCGTGGTCCGCCGGCATCTCCGCCGGATCCCTCAGCCAAAAGTTCGGCGGAAAGCGGACGGCGGCGGTGGTTACAATTGTGGGCACGGCGGGAGCGATGCTGTTTCCCATGGATGACATCACCGGTTTCCTGTATTGGATCGGCTCCGTCTTCGCTCCCATGATCGCCATTCAGATCGCGGACTTCTTCCTCTTGAAGCGGGACCGCTTCGGCGTGGACTTCGACGGCCGGAATCTGGCGGTCTGGGCCGTGGGCTTTGCCGCCTACCGGGCGCTGATGGGCGTGGACCTGGTCATTGGCTGCACCCTGGCGGACATGGTGCTGACAGTGGCCCTGTGCCTGCTGGCGGAGAAGCTGCTGGGGAAAAAGGCTTGAGAAAAAAGGGCGCTGCGGCGCTCTTTTTTCCTGGGCGGAGCGGGAATTGTATGTTACAGTTATGTAGCAAATAAAGTGAACGGACGCCGGGAGGGCGGGGGCGGCTTCCCGGGAACGGTCCGTCGGACGGGAGAATGCGCGCCGGAATTGTTACAACTATGTATCTCATAATCGGAACGCCCTCCGCCGGCCTCCCGCCGGGGGAGATGGGCGCTGGGGGGGCGGCTTCGTCAGGATGTCGAAATTTTGGGCAAAAATTTGGCGGGTGAGACCGGGGGCTTTTTCTTGCAAGGCCACTCTGGCTGTGGTATCCTATTCCAAATAAATAAGTGTGGGGGGCGCAGCGTATGCTGGTTTTGGATTTCATCAACGTGGGCAACGGAGATTCCATTCTCATCCAGGAGCTGGAGGAGGGGCGGCGGCGCTTCGCCATGCTGGTGGACTGCGGCCATGACAATCTGATCCGGGACGACCATCCCGCGCCGCCGGACCCCCGGTCCAAGCGGATTTACGCCGGGGATTTCCTGAAAAAGCAGGGGATCCGCCGCCTGGACATTCTGCTGTGCACCCACTTCCACCGGGACCACATTGGCGGCCTGGGACGGGTGCTGGAGGCGGTGGAGGTGGACCAGATGCTGACCACCTACGTGCCCACCGAGGGCCATGGCCCCCTGGACCCCGACGGGGACAACGGACTCCCCGGCGCGGCCCGGAACCTCCTCCGCTGCCTGGATATCTACGCCGCGGCCCTGCGGGAGCACCCGGGCCGGGTGGGGGAGTTCGTGGAGCTGCCGGGGGAATGGGTGGAGACCCTTCAGCTGACGGAGGAGCTGACCATGGATATCCTCCCCGGCGAGCCCGCCCTGTATCCCCGTCAAAAAGCGGTTTACGACGCCGCCTTCCGGGGGGAGCGGAACCGCTATGACCTGATGCGCTGGACCAAGTCCATGAACATCTCCAGCCTCCGCCAGCGGCTCTATTACCATGGCAAGGAGATTGTCCTGGGGGGCGACATGTACGGCGCGGTCTGGGACAACGACACCCTGACGCCCTGCGACATTTTGAAGCTGCCCCACCACGCCTCCCTAACCTCCGCCACGCGGAAGAGCGTCAGCCGCCTGGCGCCCAAGACGATTGTGGTCTGCGCGGCGGCGGGGCGGCCCGACGAGCGTCCCCATCCCTATATTGTCTCCTTGCTGAAGGAGTACACCCAGGACGTGCGCTTCACCGACGCGGTGGACATTCCCGGACTGGTGGAGCCCCAGTTCCATGAGTCGGTACATATTGAAATTGAATAAGGAAAAGGCCGGGACAAAAGTCCCGGCCTCAGCGTGCCGAAAAAATGCAGAAGATTGACGCAACGGGAAGGAAGAGAGTTACGAGAGGAACCCAGGAGGGGTTCCTTTCGTTTTCAATCAGAAGTTTTTCAAATCTTTTGAAAGGTTTGAAAAACTTGCGCAGGCTGGCGAAAAGACATTTTCGCCAGCCTGAGGCCGGGACGAAAGTCCCGGCCTTGCGGATTCAGTTGTGGGGGATTTCGAAGACCACGCCGCCCACGGAGATGGAAGCCATGTCCTCCAGGGGGACGATCTCGTCGAAGACCTGGCCCTTCGAGCAGACGGACACGCCGTCTTCGGGACAGATGCTGCCGCCCGCGCCGCTGAGGTCGACGACGGTGCCGTCGGTCTTGGTCAGCAGAATCTCGATGTTCTCCAGATACCGCTTGGCCTGACGGGCGTCCTCGGGATCCTGGCGCCCGCTGGGAGCGTCGCTCCAGGCCACCTCGGCGTCGGCGGTGTAATCCACCTTCACGGCGATGGGGGACACGCTGATGCCGTCGATGGTGAATTTCAGCCCGTCCTGGGAGAAGGTCTCCCCGCTGCCCAGGCGGACGCCGCAGTCCTCGAAATCCACCTCATAGCGGAATTTCCAGTGGCCCGCATACAAGGTCGCTTCCGCCTCCGTCTCCGGGTCCCAATAGGTCAGGTTTTCAAATTCCGCCGTGGCGTTGGCATGGGGCAGAGGCTTGCCGGTGAGGCTCATGGCCTCCACATACTGCACCTGGTCATCGTCTGGGTCTTCGTCCACGAACCAGGCCGTGCCGTGGCCGCCGCCTCTGGACCAGGAGGACCCGCCAAACCCGCCGATCATGAGATAGGAGCCGTCCAGATTCTTGTCCGCGGGCAGGAACCGCTCCCCATCGTCCCGGCGGATGGTATAGACGACGACGGCGTTGTATGCGTCGCCCATGATGGCGTCCGCCGTGATGGTAATGCCGTTGTCCGAATCGCCGGCCCCGATGGGACGGCCGATCTTGTCAATGACCTCCGTCTGGGCCACGGCCCCGCCGAAGAGGGGGGCGAACACGTCCGCCGGCGCGGGCAGAATCCCCGCCGCGCTGGACCCCACCGCCAGGACCGCCGCCAGAACGGCGGCGATCAGGGCCGTGCGGAACACCGGGCGGCGGCGTTTCGCGGTTCCTCCGGCGGCGGAGGCGGCGGCCTCCGCCAGGGCCCGCTTCTGGCTCTCCGTAAAGCGCAGGGCGCTCATCTCCTTCTTATAGTCAAACAGATCGCTCATAGTCCATACCTCCTAAGATATCCTTGAGCCTGGCCCGCCCCCGGGCCAGACGGGTGTGTACGGTGGCGGTGGGGACGCCCAGGATTTTCCCGATTTCCGCCGCCTGATAGCCCTCGTAGTAAAAAAGGTAGATCACGGCCCGGTAATGGGCGGGCAGCTCGTTCACCGCCGCCAGGACGGAGCCGTCCCCCGCCTCCGGGGCGGGGACCTCCAGCACGGTTTCCAGACCGCAGGTGCGCTTGCGCCAGGGGCTTTTCAAAAGGTCCTTGCAGGCGTTGGCCGCCATGCGGAGGACATAGGCCCGCTCGTGCTCCGCGCTTTCAAACTCCCGGGGCTCCGTCAAAAGCTTGACGAACACCGTCTGACAGATGTCCTGGGCGTCGGCTGTGTTTTTCAAATAGGTATAGCTGAGGCGGAGAATCGCGTCGGCATAGGCGTTTGCCAGCCGCTCCGCCTGATGGTTTTTATCCATGGTATCAACTCCTTTGGAGCGCTCTCGTTATGGATACGATTCGGCGGGGCGGAAACTTTCACCGGAGAGAGAAAAAGAAAAAAGTTTTACGGGCAGGAGAGGAGCCCTCCCTGGGGGAAGGCGGGCCTCGCCCTATTTGTGCGTTATATAGGAATGCGGTCTTCCGTCTGCGGCCCGGAGGGGAAGGGCCAAAGCAAACGGCCGCCCCGGCGAACCGGGGCGGCGTTGGAGGAGGATTCAGCGCTCTATGTAGGACAGGGAGGCGACGAACTGCGCCGGCGCGCCGGGGACGTGGCGGCTGCCCTCAAACTGATAGTCGTAGATCGCGATCACGGCGTTGTAGGGGTGGTCGAAACCTCTGGAATAAATCTCCGCCAGGGCGCGGGACAGCTCCTCGCCCAGAGGCTCCGCCACCACGGCCGGGTCCTGGGAGGGAACGTCGTTAAACTCATAGTCGAACACCTCCGGCTCGAAGGGCCAGAGGTCGCCGTTGAAAAAGTCCTGGGTGAAGGACGGGACCTTCTCGCCGTTCTCGTTCCGCTTGAAGCGGTTCTCGGCGTAAAATGCCAGGGCTTCCCGGCTCTCAAAATTGCCGAGCCAGATGGAGACGATGCCTTCTTCTTCCATGGTGATTCTCCTTTGTCGTGATTTGGTGGGGGCCGGCGCAGAACGGAGCGGCTGAGAATATAGAACTTCTCCCGACAGGGGAGGACCCGCCTCTCCATAGGGGGCGGGCCTTCCGCGGCCCGGGAACCGGCCGCGGCCTCCCTCCGGATGCGCAGCATGGCGCTTCTCTTTGAAAGGCGACGGAGCTCCGCCCTTGCGCGCCGGGCGGGGACGTGCTAGAATAAAGACGCCGCCCGCCGGTTCGGTTGTTAATACTATACCAAAGGTCGGGCGGATTGTCCACAAAAAAACCGGCGGATTTTCGCCGGACCGCGTAAAAAAGGAGTCTCTATGAAAACGTATCTTCCGCTGCTCTGCGCCCTGCTTCTGGTCCTGCTCTCCGCCTGCGGCTCAAAAGAGCCGCCCGCCCCGCCGGAGGCGGAGCCCCTTCGTCTGGACACGCTCTTCGTGGAGATTCCCCGGGGGGACCTCTCCTCCCAGGAGCTGGCCCAGGCCGTCCGGGAACTGCCGGAGGCCCTGGGGGCCGCCCTGGCGGACCAGGGGGTGGAGGCGGAGGCGGTGAGCGTCTCCGTCAGCTCCTCCCCGGAGGCCGCGGCCCAGGCGGTGCGGGAGG
Source organism: uncultured Oscillibacter sp. (assembly GCF_910579365.1). Classification (GTDB taxonomy): domain Bacteria; phylum Bacillota; class Clostridia; order Oscillospirales; family Oscillospiraceae; genus Oscillibacter. The sequence continues at coordinate 25,717 of NZ_CAJTUX010000009.1, read as the reverse complement.
GGGGCGTGGATGTGGCCTTTCTCCCGGCGGAGAATTTCGCGGCTCTGGAGAATCCGCCCCAGCTCCTCCTGACCGCAGGCGGCGGGGAGGAGCCGGGGGCGATGGCCGCCGTTGTCCGCCCGGAGGACGAGACGCTGTCCGCCGAGGCGTTTGCCGGGGCCCTGGCGGCGGCGGTGAACGGCCTGCGGGCGGATCAGCCGGTGTTCGGCCCCTATGACTACGTCCGGGCGGAGACGGAGGCCGCCGGATAACGCCTTATCCCCGCAGGATATTCCCGCCGTAGGGGGCCATCTCCAGGCGGATGAAGAAGCCCTGGTCGTGGGAGCAGACGGGGCAGACCTTGGGGGCCTGGAGACCCTCCTGAATGTGGCCGCAGTTCAGGCACAGCCAGCCGCACTTCGCGTCGGAGACGAAGAGCTTCCCGGCTTCCAGCAGCTCCGCGAACTGGGCAAAGCGGTTGCCGTGGGTTTTTTCGATCTTGGAAATCTGCTCGAAGGAGGAGGCCACCTGGGGGAAGCCCTCCTGCCGGGCGGTTTCGGCGAAGCTGGGGTAAACGGGGTCGAACTCCTCGAACTCGTTGTGCTGGGCCATTCGAAGGAGCTTCGAGACGTCGTTGGTGAGGTCCACGGGATAGCCGCCGTCGATGTGGACGGTGTCCCCGGCGGCCTCCTTCATGTGGTTGTAGAAAATCTCGGCGTGCTCCTTTTCCTGGTTGGCGGTGAAGGTGAAAACGGCCTCCAGCACGTGGAGCTGCTGCTTCTGGCAGAGGCTGGCGGCGAAGGTGTAGCGGTTCCGGGCCTGGCTCTCGCCGGCGAAGGCCCGCATGAGGTTTTTCAGGGTCTCGCTCTCTTTCAAGGTTTTGGACATGAAAATACTGCCTCCCTACTTTTTAAGGTATGGAGGCAGTATTTCCTGCATTTGGGAAAGTATACGCGTTTTTGTGAAATGGCCGGCCCCGCCGCCGCCGTTTTGGCCTGATTTTTTGCCGGACCGGCGGAGCGCGCGAAGGCTTTTGCGGTTCCGTTTTGCCGAAAATGGAACTCAGCAGAGCTTGGCCCCGGCGGGGATGGCGTTGTCCACCATGAGGAGGTGGAGCGCCTCCTCTCCCTTCTCCTTATGGACGGCGGAGATCAGCATGCCGCAGCTCTCCTGGCCCATCATCTTCCGGGGAGGCAGGTTCACAATGGCCACCAGGGTTTTGCCGACCAAATCCTCCGGCTCGTACCACTTGTGAATGCCGGAGAGAATCTGCCGGTCCACGCCGGTGCCGTCGTCCAGGATGAATTTCAAAAGCTTCTCGCTTTTCTTCACGGCCTCGCAGGCTTTCACCTTCACCACCCGGAAGTCGGACTTGCAGAAGGTGTCGAAGTCCACCTGCTCCGTAAGCTGGGGCTCCAGCTCCACGCCGGACTCCGCCTGTTTCGCGGCCTCCACGGCGGCCTCCAGTTCCTCCAGCGCCTTGACCATGTCCACCCGGGGGAACAGGTTCTCCCCTTTGGTGACGGTCACGTCCTCGTCCAGGGCCGCCCACATAGCGGCGCTGTCCCAGGTCTGGCAGTTCTTCTCCGCGCCGATCTGGGCAAAGAGCTTGTCCATGCTCTCGGGCATGAAGGGGGTCAGGAGAATGCCGCAGATCCGGGTGGCCTCCAGCAGGTGGTAGAGAACGCTGGCAAGGCGGGGGCCGTTGGCGTCCATATCCTTCGCCAAGGCCCAGGGCATATTCTCGTCAATATACTTGTTGGCCCGCTGGATGACCCTGAACACCTCGTCCAAAGCCTTATGGGGCGCATAGTGGTCCATGGCGTCCTCGTACTTTGCCCGGAGGCCCAGGGCCATGGACACCAGCTCATCGTCCTTTTCCTTCTCATAGCGGCGGGCCGCCGGGAGCTTCCCGCCGAAGTACTTGCCCGCCATGGCGGTGGTGCGGGAAACCAGGTTGCCCAGGTCGTTGGCAAGGTCGGTGTTGATGGTCTGAATCAAAAGCTCGTTGGAGAAGTTGCCGTCGGACCCGAAGGGGAAGGTCCGCATGAGGAAGAAGCGCAGCGCGTCCACGCCGAACTGCTCCGCCAGGATATAGGGGTCCACCACGTTGCCCTTGGACTTGGACATCTTGCCGCCGTCCAGAAGGAGCCACCCGTGGCCAAAGCACTTCTGGGGCACGGGCTCCCCCAGGCTCATGAGCATGGCGGGCCAGATGATGGAGTGGAAGCGCACGATCTCCTTGCCCACGATGTTCACCCCGGGCCACCAGTCTTGATAGTCGTCATAGGAGTCGTTGCCATAACCCAGGGCGGTGATATAGTTGGAGAGGGCGTCCACCCACACATAGACCACATGGCCCGGGTCAAAGTCCACCGGCACGCCCCAGGAGAAGCTGGTCCGGGAGACGCACAGGTCCTCCAGCCCCGGGTCGATGAAGTTGCGGACCATCTCGTGGACCCGGGAGCGGGGCTGGAGGAAGTCCGTATTTTCCAGCAGGTCCCGAATCTTGTCCGCATACTTGCTCAGGCGGAAGAAGTACGCCTCCTCCTCCGCGTCCTTGACAGGGCGGCCGCAGTCGGGGCAGCAGCCGTCCTTCAGCTGGCTCTCGGTCCAGAAGGACTCGCAGGGGGTGCAGTATTTCCCCTTGTAGGTGCCCTTGTAGATGTCGCCGTTGTCGTGCATTTTGCGGAAAATATATTGGATGGATTTTACATGGTAGCTGTCGGTGGTGCGGATGAAGCGGTCGTTGGAGATGTTCATCAGCTTCCACAAATCCCGCACGCCCCGGGGACCCTCCACAATGCGGTCCACAAACTCTTGGGGTGTGACGCCGGCCTCCTTGGCCTTGTCCTCGATCTTCTGGCCGTGCTCGTCGGTGCCGGTGAGGAACAGAACGTCCTCCCCCAGCAAACGGTGATAGCGGGCCAGGGTGTCCGTGGCCACGGTGCAGTAGGTGTGGCCGATGTGGAGCTTGTCCGAGGGGTAGTAGATGGGCGTGGTGATATAGAACTTTTTCTTTTCCATGGTCTTTCTCCTTTAAAACGGCGGCCCCGAATGGAAGGACAGCCGGTACTGACGGGGATGTGCAATTAGTTTATTATACCGAAACCGGCAGGAAATTACAAGCGGGTTTTTCCGCCGCGGATAGCGGCCCTTCTGCGCCGTCCGACGAACGGGCCGGAGGAGGCGTCCTACTGCTCCGGCCTCTCCCGGTCCGCCAGGCTCCCGTGCCGCATCCACCGCCCGGAGAAATACCACCCGAGGGACAGGGCCAGCCCTACGGCCCAGCCCACGGCGCAGCCGTAGTACATATAATCGGGGCCGAAGCGGTCCGCCAGATAGTACACCGCCGGGACCCGGACCAGGATCAGGGACAAGATGACGTCCACCATGGGGAAGACGCTGTCCCCCGCGCCCCGCATGGCGTTGTTCAGGCAGAACATGACGGCGAAGAAAAAGTAGAACGGCATAATGCACTGGAGGTACACCGCCCCGGCGTGAATCACCGCCGGCGTGGGGGAGAAGAAGGCCACCAAGGGCTCGCGGAAGGGCGTGAGAACCGCCGTCATCAACAGCGACCACAGGGCGGAGAGGGTCACCGTGACCCGGATACCCTGCCGGGCCCGGTCCATCCGCTTGGCGCCGACGTTCTGCCCCACGAAGGAGATGACGGCGCTGGACAGGCTCTGGATGGGCAGAAAGGCCAGCTGGTCCAGCCGGAAGCCCACGTTGTACCCGGCGGTGAACTCCTTGCCGTAGGTGTTGATCTTCCCCATCACCACCATGGCCCCCAGGGCCACCAGGGACATCTGCACCCCCGCCGGGAGGCCGATGCCCATGATCTGGCCGAAGAGGGCCCGGTCAAAGTTCCTTGGCAGAAGGCGGAGGGAGATATCCGGATAGCGCCGGTTGATGTAGGCCACCCCGAAGAGCCAGGAAAACGCCTGGGCGATGACGGTCCCCAGGGCCACGCCCAGGACCCCCAGGCCGAAGAACAGGACCAGCGCCAGGTCCAGAACGATGTTCATCACCGAGGCCACGGCCAGAAACAGCAAAGTGCTGCGGCTGTTGCCCAGTCCGCCCAGGATGCCGGCGTTGAGGTTGTAGCCCACGCTGCCGGTCAGTCCGGCGCAGACCACTATTAAATAAAGGTAAGCCTCGCCATAGGCCGCCTCCTCCACCTGGAGCAGGCGGAGAACGGGGCCCACCGCCAGAAGCGCCAGGGCCGTCAGGGGGACGATGGAGGTGAGGAAGGCGGCGTAGATGGTGTCCACCGCGTCCCGGACCCGGTCCATTTTTCCCGCGCCGAAGAACTGGGCGATGACCACTGTGCCGCCCCCGGAGAGGCCGATGAAGAGAGAGGAGAACATGGTCAAAACCGGGAAGCCCACCCCCACGGCGGCAAGGGCCCCGTCCCCTACGTAGCGGCCCACCACCCAGCTGTCCACCATGTTGTAGAACTGCTGGAGCAGGCTCCCCGCCAGAAGGGGCAGGGCGAAATAGAGAATGTGCCCGGCGGGGCTGCCCGCCGTCATGTCCCGCGCGGCGGAAACCTTTTTCATAACGTCCTCCTTGTCTCGGGCGGATTCAATCCCCCTCCTCCAGCAGCACCCCCAGGTTCCGCAGGGATTCCCGCACCCGCTGGAAGGCCTCCCCGTCCGGGCAGGAGAGGGTGTGGAGATGGATGCCCCCGGTGAGGTCCGAGAGGGGCCGGGCCCCGTTCGACCCGCAGCGGGAGAGGAACTGGCTCACGTCGTAGCGGCTGGAGAGCTGGAGAGACCCGGTGAGCTGGCCGTAGACCGGATGCTCCACAATGACGTCCAGCACGGAGCAACCCTGGTCCACCATGGCGCAGAGCTCCGCCTCCATGCCCCGCCCGTCGTGCCGGCAGGCCACCCGGCGGACCAGACCCCGGTCCGCCCTCAGGATTACATAGCCCCTGGGCGTGGCGGAGATGTCCGCTCCGGCGGCCCGGAGCAGGGCCACGTCCCCCACCACCACCTGACGGCTGACGGAAAAGCGCTCCGCCAGGCGTCCGGCGCTGACGGGGCGGCTGGAGCGCTGTAAATACGTTAAAATGGCCTGCCGCCGTTCCTCGGCTCGCATAAAAGTTCCCCCTCCCGTGTGTTTGAAAAGCAGTATACCACAAACGGCGGGAAAAGAAAAGGGCGGGCGCAGCGTACCAATTCCAATTTCTGGCGGCCGTCCGCCTGGGGCGGCTGCTTTCTTCTTTTCCGCCCGATAACAAAAATTCCCTTGCAAAACCGGCGGACTTCGCCTATACTGTATGATAGAATGCCGATACGGTTCGCTGGGACCAAGGGCGGAACGGATGGCACATGGAGAGAAGGTGAGAACGAATGTCCCTGGAAGCGATCGAAAAGGTAACGCAGGTGGAAAACGAGGTCCGGGAGCGCCGCGCCGCCGCCGAGGCGGAGGCGAAGCAGCTCATCGCCGACGCGGAGAAGGAAGGTCAGGCGCTCTTGCAAAGGACCCGGAGCGCCGGGGCGGAGGCCGGCCGGGAGCTTCTGCGTCAGGCGGAGGAGCGGGCGGCGGCTCAGGCCGCGAAAACCGCTCAGGCCGCGGAGGCGGACGCGGGAAAGCTGCGCGAGGCGGCGGACAAGCGTCTGGAAGCGGCTGCGGAGTTTATTGTCGGAAGGGTTGTGAGCAACTGAAATGGCCATTGTTAAAATGAAAAAGCTCCGCGTCATGGCCATGGCCAACAGCCGGGATGCGCTCCTGCGGGAGCTCTTGCGCCTGGGCTGTGTGGAGATCAGCGAGCCCGCCGGCAAACTGGCGGATCCCGCCTGGGCGGCGCTGCTGCGGCGGGACACCTCCACGCTGGCGGAGACCAAGAACGAGCAGGGAGAGGCCAACGCCGCCCTGGACGCCCTGAAGCGTTACGGCGGGACCAAGGACGGGCTCTTCATCCAGCGCCGGCCGGTGTCCCAGGAGGAGTTTTTAAACCGCGAGACCCTGGAAAAGGCCCGGGCCGTCAGCCGGCGGATCAACGGGCATCTCCAGGATATCTCCCGTCTCCAGGGGGAGGAGGGCCGCCTCCTCAGCCGGAGGGCCGGGCTGGAGCCCTGGGTCCCCCTGGATATGCCCCTGGACCTGAGCGGCACCGCGAACGCGGTCTTCCGCCTGGGGGTGTTCCCCGGGGCGGCGGACACCGCCGCTATCCGCGGCGAGCTGGGGGATACCGCGGCGGAACTCTATGAGATCGGCGCGGACAAACAGCAGCGCTGCTGCCTTCTCATCGCCCACCGGGCGGAGGAGGAGAAGGCCCTGGAGATTCTCCGGCCCCACGGCTTCAGCGTGACGGCGTTTCAGGGCGTGACGGGGACGGCGGCGGAAAACGTCGCGGCGCTGGACCGGGCGCTGTCCGAGAATCAGAAACAGCGGCAGGAGGCGGAGGCCGCCATCGCCGCTCTGGCTCCGGAACGGGACGCCCTCCGGCTCTATGCCGACCGGCTGAACGCCGAGGCCGCCGAGGACCTGAACACCGAGCGTCTCCTGACGGACGGGACCATCGTCTTCTTCGAGGGCTGGGCCCCGGCGGAGAAGCTGGGCGAGGTCCGGACCCTTCTGGAGAGCCGGGGCTGCGCCTGGGAGGCCAGCGACCCCACGGAGGAGGAGATTCCCGACGTGCCGGTGCAGCTGAAAAACAACTGGCTGACCCGCCCGCTGAACATGGTGACGGAGATGTACTCCCTCCCCGCGTACAACAACGTGGACCCCAACCCCCTGATGGCCCCGTTCTTCATTTTGTTCTACGGCATTATGATGGCGGACATGGGGTACGGTCTTTTGATGATTCTGGCGGGCACCCTGGTGGCGAAAAAGTACCGGCCCAAGGGAACCATGGGCCACATGATGGGCCTTTTGCAGCTGTGCGGCGTCTCCACCTTCTTCTGGGGCGCGCTGACCGGCGGCTTCTTCGGGGACTTTTTGACCCAGGTGGTAAAGCTCACCACCGGCGGAGACTTCGCCCTGCCGTCCCTCTTCACCCCGCTGAACGACACGCTGATGATTCTCGTCGGGGCCATGGCTCTGGGTCTGGTGCAGATCATTACCGGCATGGCCGTCAGCTTCATCCGGAAGCTCAAGGCCGGGCAGGTGCTGGACGCCGTTTTTGAGGAGGTCACGTGGTGGATCGTCTTCGTGGGCATCGGACTGATGGCCGTGGGCGTGACGAACCTGGTGCTTTACGCGGGCCTGGCCCTGATCGTCATCGGCCCCCTGGTCACCGGCCAGGGCTTCGGCAAGATCATGGGCATTTTCGGCTCCCTCTACAACCACGTGACGGGTTACTTCGGCGACATATTGTCGTACGCCCGTCTCATGGCTTTGATGCTGGCGGGCAGCGTCATTGCCCAGGTATTCAACACCCTGGGCGCGATTCCGGGCAACATCGTGATTTTCCTGGTCATCTCCCTGGCGGGCAACGCGCTGAACTTCGCGCTGAACCTTCTGGGCTGCTATGTCCATGATCTTCGTCTCCAGTGCCTGGAATACTTCGGCAAGTTCTATGAGGATGGGGGCAAACCCTTCCGTCCCCTGGCAATCAATACGAAATACGTGGATATCCAATAAATTTTTAGGAGGAAAAGAACAATGGATCTGACTCAATTGGTGGAAGCGCAGGGCTCCTTGACGTTCCTTGGAAGCATTGGCGGTCTGGCCTTCGCGCTGCTGGGCGCGGGCCTGGCGGCGGTTCTGCCCGGCATCGGCTCCGCGAAGGGCACCGGCATCGCCGGCGAGGCGGGCACCGGGCTTCTCTGCCAGGACCCCAGCAAGTTCGGTAAGGTCATGATTCTCCAGGTCATCCCCGGCACCCAGGGCCTGTACGGCCTGGTGGTTTGGTTCTTTGCCATCTTCTCCATGGGCCTTCTGGGCGGCGAACTGCCCCAGATGACCGTGGCTCAGGGCATGCAGTACTTCGCCGCCTGCCTGCCTATGGCGCTGGGCGGCCTGTTCTCCGCCATCGCCCAGGGCCGCGTGGCCGCCGGCTCCATCAACATTCTGGCCAAGAAGCCCGACGACTGGTCCAAGGGCATGGTGCTCTGCATCACCGTGGAGTTCTACGCCATCCTGTCTCTGCTGGCTTCCATGCTGATGATCATCAACATTTCTTGATCGCCCCGCAGAAAGGGGATTGAACCATGAATGGAATTGAAAAAATCACCCAGCGCATCAGCGCCGACGCCCAGGCTGAGATCGACCGGGTGTTAGGCGAGGCCCGGGCCGAGGCGGAGAAGATCGCCGCCCGGTACAAGGCCCAGGCGGACGCCGAGGCGGCGGACCTGGACGCGAAGAATAAAAAGGCCGCCGCCGAGCGGGAGGAGCGTCTGGCCGGCACCGCCCAGATGGAGGCCCGGAAGGCCGCTCTGGCCGCCAAGCAGGAGATGGTGGAGCGGGCCTATGACCTGGCTTTGAAAAAGCTCTGCTCCCTGCCGGGAGAGAAGTACACGGAGGTCCTGGCGGCGCTGCTGGTCCAGGCGTCCTCCACCGGGAAGGAGGAGGTCATCTTCTCCGACAAGGACCGCCGGAAGGTGGGCAAGGCCGCCGTGGACAAGGCCAACAAGGACGGCGGAAAGAAGCTGACCCTCTCCGGCGAGACCCGCGCCATTCCCGGCGGCTTCATCCTCCGCTCTGAGAATGTGGAGGTCAACTGCGCGTTTGACACCTTGGTGCGCCTTCAGAAGGCGGAAACCGCGGGAGAAGTAGTGAGGAAACTGTTCTCATGACAAGGAGGAAGTGTCTTGGCTAAAAAAATCAAAGACACCGATTACCTGGCGATTTCCGCCCGCATCAAGGCCATGGAGACCGGACTTTTGACAAGGGAACGGATGGAGCAGGTGCTGGAGGCCCGCAGCGGCGAGGAGGCGGTGAAAATCCTTCAGGAGTGCGGGTACCCGGAGCTGGATGCCCGCAATCCCGAGGCCATGGACGCCGCGCTGTCGGCGGCCCGGGAGGCCACCCTCTCCGACCTGCTGGACGGCGCGCCGGACCCCAGGTATATCGACATTTTCAAGCTGAAATATGACTATCACAACATCAAGGCCGCGCTGAAGGCCGCAGCCATGAACGTCAGCCCGGACTCCATGCTGATGGATATGGGCCGGGTTCCGGCGGCGGTTTTGAAGGAGGCCGTTCTGACGGGACGGCTGGAGGAGCTGCCGGAGGGTCTGGCCGCCGCTGCGGCGGAGGCCAAGGAGGTTCTGGATTCCACCCGGGACCCCCAGCTTTCCGACATCGTGCTGGACCGCTGGTGCTATCAGGAGATGCGCACTGCGGCGGAGGAGACGGGCAGCGCCTTCTTGGAGGGCTATGTCAAAATCCAGATCGACGCGGCGAACCTCCGCAGTCTGGTCCGCACAGTGCGGATGGGCAAGAGCGGCGACTTTTTGAAATCCGTCCTGCTGGAGGGCGGCGACGTGGGGACGGACGCCGTCCTGAGCGCCGGGGCCTCCGGCGCGCTTCAGGAGCTCTACGGTCCCACGCCCCTCCAGGCGGCGGCGGAGGCCGGGGCGGAGGCCCTGCGGGGCGGCCCGCTGACGGACTTCGAGAAGCTCTGCGACGACGCGGTGGGGGCGTATCTTGCGGGGGCGCAGTTCGTGCCCTTCGGCGAGGCCCCGCTGCTGGGGTATCTGGCGGCCCGGGAGACGGAGTATACCAACATCCGCATTCTCCTGATGGGCCGTGGCGCGGGCCTGCCCGCCGACGTGATTCGCTCCCGGCTGCGGGCCGGATATGTGTAAGGCGGTGAGGTGACAATATGGCTATGACCTATCAGATCGCCGCCATCGGCGATTGGGAGTCCGTTATGGGCTTCCGGGCTCTGGGACTGGATACCTACCCCGTCACGGACGCGGCGGAGGCCAAAGAGAAGGTCCGGGAGCTGGCGAAGGGAAACTGCGCCGTGATCTATCTCACCGAGCAGCTGGCAAAGGACATGGAGGACGTGATCTCCCGCTACAAGGATGAGATCCGGCCCGCCATCATCCTGATTCCCGGCCGGCAGGGTTCCCTTGGCATCGGCAAGGAGAACATTCAGCGAGCCATTGAGCGCGCCGTGGGCGCCGATATTTTGTAAAATTGTTACGTTGCGCATCCCATCCTTAACAGGGGGCCGGACAAGGCCCCCGCCGGAGCCCGGCGGCCCCGGTGAGGAGGGGAGGAGCAAGGGCGCGGGCGCGGTTTCCGGCAGGGCCGGAACCGGAGCCCGGCGGTCTTTGCGGCGACGAGAAAGAAGGGTTATGTATTGAGCGGCAAAGTTGTTAAAGTTTCCGGGCCGCTGGTGGTCGCCACGGGCCTTTCGGACGCCAATATGTCCGACGTGGTCCGCGTCGGCCCCCAACGCCTGATCGGCGAAATCCTGACCATGAAGGGCGACGCCGCCTCCATCCAGGTCTATGAGGAAACCTCCGGTCTGGGCCCCGGGGCCGACGTGGAAACCACCGGCGCCCCCATGAGCGTGGAGCTGGGCCCCGGTATGATCGAGGGTATCTATGACGGCATCCAGCGTCCCCTGGAGAAGATTGTGGAAAAGGTGGGCGCCAACATCACCCGCGGCGTGGAGGTCTCCGCCCTGGACCACGAGAAGAAGTGGGACTTCACCGCCACCGTCAAGGCCGGGGATAAGGTCGTGGGCGGCGACGTCATCGGCACGGTCCCCGAGACGCCGGTGGTGCTCCACAAGATCATGGTGCCCCCCGGTCTGAAGGGCGCCATCAAGAGCGTCAAGAGCGGCAGCTACAACGTGACGGAGACCGTGGCCGTCCTCACTACCGAGGACGGAAAGGACGTGCCTTTGACCATGGTCCAGAAGTGGCCTGTCCGTGTCGGCCGGCCCTATGAGAAGAAATACTCTCCCGAGCGTCCCCTGTGCTCCGGCCAGCGGATCATCGACACCATGTTCCCCATCGCCAAGGGCGGCACCGCCGCCGTTCCCGGCCCCTTCGGCTCCGGCAAGACCGTGGTCCAGCACCAGCTGGCCAAGTGGTCCGACGTGGACATTGTGGTCTACATCGGCTGCGGCGAGCGGGGCAACGAGATGACCGACGTTCTGCGGGAGTTCCCCGAGCTGAAGGACCCCCGCACCGGCGAGTCCCTGATGAAGCGGACCGTGCTGATCGCCAACACCTCCGATATGCCCGTTGCCGCCCGAGAGGCGTCTGTGTACACCGGCATCACCATTGCCGAGTACTTCCGGGACATGGGCTATGACGTGGCCGTCATCGCCGACTCCACCTCCCGCTGGGCCGAGGCTCTCCGCGAGATGTCCGGCCGCCTGGAGGAGATGCCCGGCGAAGAGGGCTACCCGGCCTACCTCAGCTCCCGTCTGGCCCAGTTCTACGAGCGGGCCGGCAGCGTGGAGTGCATCGGCTCCGACGAGCGCCGGGGCTCCCTGACCGCCGTGGGCGCGGTGTCGCCTCCGGGCGGCGACCTGTCCGAGCCCGTGTCCCAGGCCACCATGCGGATTGTCAAGGTCTTCTGGGCCCTGGACGCGTCTCTCGCCTACAAGCGGCACTTCCCCGCCATCAACTGGCTAAACTCCTACTCCCTGTATCTGGACACCCTCAAGCCCTGGTTCGACGAGAACTTTGGCGAGGACTTCATGAAGGACCGGGGCAGGGCCATGAACATCCTCCAGCAGGAGGCCAGCCTGAACGAGATTGTCCAGCTCGTCGGCAAGGATGCCCTGTCCCCCGCCGACCAGCTGACGCTGGAGGTCGCCCGGATGGTCCGGGAGGACTTCCTCCAGCAAAACGCCTTCACCGATATCGACGGCTACTCCAGCTATGACCGGCAGGGCAAGCTTCTGGCGCTGATCCTCCGCTATGAGGACCTGTGCCGGGACGCCATCGCCAAGGGCGCGGATGTGATGAAGCTCTTCGACATCCCTGTCCGCGAGAAGATCGGCCGGGCCAAGAGCGTCCCCGCTGAGGAATACGGGAAGGTCTACGAGGGAATCGGCGCCGAGATGGAAACCCAGATCGCCGAGATCGCCGCCCAGGGAGGTGACAACTGATGATTCGTGAATACAAAACCGTAGAGGAGATCGTCAGCCCGCTGATGATGGTCCGGATGGTCGAAAACGTCACCTACGACGAACTGGTGGAAGTGGAGCTTCATGACGGTTCCATCCGCCGGGGCAAGGTGCTGGAGGTCAACGGTGACACCGCCGTGGTCCAGCTCTTTGAGGCTGCCGCCGGCATCAACATGGCGGATGCCAAGGTCCGTTTCCTGGGCCACCCCCTTCAGCTGGGCGTGTCCGGCGACATGCTGGGCCGGGTCTTCAACGGCATGGGCCAGCCGATCGACGGCGGCCCCGACATCCTGGCCGACGAGTTCCGGGATATCAATGGCCTGCCCATGAACCCCGCCGCCCGGGACTACCCCAACGAGTTCATCCAGACCGGCGTCTCCACCATTGATGGCCTGAATACCCTGGTCCGCGGGCAGAAGCTGCCCATCTTCTCCGGCTCCGGCCTGCCCCACGCCAACCTGGCGGCTCAGATCGCCCGGCAGGCCAAGGTGCTGGGAGACGAGGGGGCCAACTTCGCCGTGGTCTTCGCCGCCATCGGTATTACCTTCGAGGAGTCGGAGTTCTTCGTCAAGGAGTTCAAGCGCACCGGCGCCATTGACCGTACCGTGCTCTTCTCCAACCTGGCCAACGACCCCGCCGTCGAGCGTATTTCCACGCCCCGCATGGCTCTGACCGCCGCGGAGTATCTGGCCTTTGAGAAGGATATGCACGTTCTGGTCATCATGACCGACATCACCAACTACGCCGAGGCCCTCCGGGAGGTCTCCGCCGCCAAGAAGGAGGTCCCGGGCCGCCGCGGCTTCCCCGGCTACCTGTACACCGACTTGGCGACGCTGTACGAGCGGGCCGGCCGGCAGCTGGGCAAGAAGGGCTCCATCACCCTGATTCCCATCCTGACCATGCCCGAGGACGACAAGACCCACCCCATCCCCGACCTGACGGGCTATATCACCGAGGGGCAGATTATCCTGAGCCGCGCCCTCTACCGCCAGGGGATTCATCCCCCCGTGGACGTGCTGCCCAGCCTGAGCCGTCTGAAGGACAAGGGCGTGGGCAAGGGCAAGACCCGGGAGGACCACGCCGACACCATGAACCAGCTCTTTGCCGCCTATTCCACCGGCAAGGACAACAAGGAGCTGATGAGCATCCTGGGCGAGGCGGCCCTGACGCCCACGGACCTGCTGTACGCGAAGTTTGCCGATGAGTTTGAGCGGCGCTACGTGAACCAGGGCTATGAGGAGAACCGCTCCATTTTCGAGACTCTGGACCTGGGCTGGGAGCTTCTCAGCATCCTGCCCAAGGCGGAGCTGAAGCGAATCAAGCCCGAGCTGATTGAGAGATACTGGCCGAAGAAAGACGAGCAGTAAGGAGGGGTGAGCCATGGCGAATATCACGGTAAGCCCCACCCGAATGGAGCTCACCCGCCTGAAGGGCAAGCTGCGCACCGCCCAGCGGGGCCACAAGCTGCTGAAAGACAAGCGGGATGAGCTGATGAAGCAGTTTCTGGAGACGGTCCGGGAAGTCCGGGCCCTCCGGGCCGAGGTGGAGAAGGAGCTGATGACGGTCCACGGGGCCTTCACGGTGGCCTCCGCTTTGATGAGCTCCGAGGCGCTGGAGCAGGCCCTGCTCTACCCGAAGCAGAGCGTGGTGCTGACCCAGACCACCCAGAACATCATGTCCGTCAATGTGCCGGTGTACGATTTTCAGACCCAGACCCGGTCGGACTCGGACATCTATCCCTATGGCTTCGCGGCCACGTCCGGCGAGCTGGACACGGCGGTGGACGCACTGGGGAAGGTGTTCCGCAAGCTCTTGAAGCTGGCGGAAATTGAGAAGTCCGCCCAGCTGATGGCGGAGGAGATTGAGAAGACCCGGCGGCGGGTCAACGCCCTGGAGTACGTCATGATTCCCAACACCCAGGAGGCGATCCGGTATATCAACATGAAGCTGGACGAGAATGACCGCGCGACCACGATCCGGCTTATGAAGGTGAAGGACATGATTTTGAAGGAATCCCTGGAAGAGAAGCGGGCGGAAACCGCTAGAGCCATAAGGACTTTCGGGGATTCGAGTGAGGCGCCGTCAGAGGTTTAAGGGGTAGCTGTACCGCTTATTTACCGCTTCTAGGATGGGCCTAAAAAGGGAAAGATGGTACTGCTTGGGAAAAATCCCGGGCAGTACCATTTTTTATGTCAGCAAGGACAAAAATTGACTGCTTGGAGGGTGTCAGTGTTAATGCCTGCAAATATGCTGTGTTAGAAAAGGAAAGTAGATTTAAATTCAAGAGTTTTGCTTGGATTGAGGTCTATATTAAAAATATCGGAGGCGTTGACAATGAAGGAATTTAGATTTTCAAGGCTGGTAATTGCACTAGTTGTACTCATGAAGTACATGACGAAGATTTCTGATGCTGGAAAGAATCCAGCATATACAAGCAGGAATTTTCCAGGTATGGTATTCATGCAATACACCGAGGGAAAGGACACCTTTTTTACTGTGGTAAGCGAAGCAGATTATCACAGAATCAAAAAGGAGTATTGGTGCGGAACCAATAACTATATCAAAACCTGCCGGGCAGGAAAGACAGTTTACCTGCACCGGGAATTATGTCCAAACATGAGAGAGGGGTTGTATGCCCATCATGAGGGCAGTAAATTCGATAACAGACCTCAAATGTTGGAGGCGGTGACACCCGCCGCTCACGACCAACACCGTACATACTGCGGTGATTTGGTGGTTGATGCTGACGATGGCGGGAATTTGATTTTGTCTGTCAGATAAAGCATTAGAAAAGAAAAGATACTGCCCGGGATGGACCCCGGGCAGTATTTTTTTGTGCCAGCAGTTACCACATTACCAAAAATTCGGAGGGTATTCTTTTGTTTTTGCTCTAAAATGAAGTTTAAGTATCAAATGAGACGCACCGAAAGAGTGCGCCGAAAACAGAAACGGAGCTTTCGAGACACTTCCAGAGGGAGAAAGGGGAGGAAGTTCGGGACGCTCTGCAAGGTATACCTTTCAGAGCGCACCATTTTCGGGACAGTTTCGGTGTTCAGTTTCATTTGAAAATCTAGTTGAGAGGAGCGAATACAATGAAAGTCGGATATGTGAGGATATCCACCAAGGAGCAGAACACGGCAAGACAGGATTTACTAATGGAGAAATTAGGGGTTGAACGAGTGTTCACGGATAAGGTCAGCGGAAAGAATCAGGAAAGGCCTGAACTGCGCAAGATGATGGATTTTGTGCGGGAGGGTGACAGTCTGACCGTAGAGAGTATTTCACGCTTTGCGAGGAATACTCGTGACTTGCTGGATTTAACTGCGGCATTAGAGGAAAAGAAGGTGCAGTTTGTCAGCAGGAAAGAAAACATTGATACCAGTACAGCGGCAGGAAAATTTATGCTGGCGGTCTTTGGCGCTTTGGCTGAACTCGAACGGGATAACATATTGGAACGTCAAGCCGAGGGAATCGCCATAGCCAAGGCAGAGGGCCGCATGACTGGCAGACCCAAGAAAGCGGTTGATACTTTTGAGGGTGTTTATCTCAACGTGAAGGAGGGGAAGCTGTCAGCCAGCGCAGGAGCGAAACAGTTGGGAATTTCACGCTCGACATGGTATCGAAAAGTGCGTGAATATGAGGATGACTCGTTTGTTGATTTGTAAGGAAACATAATGGAAAAAAGCTGGTAGCAGTACAGCTACCAGCTTTTTTTGTCTTTCTGAATCCTTTGTGATGAAAAAGCGAGAAGGGCAGATTTGCTCTCGACAATCAAAAAAATGTCAGATACATGGGGCTTTTTTGATGATATACACGGTGAAATTTTTAGGGAAGCATTGGGGTCAAAACGACATGGTTTTCTAAAAGTGAAAAATTTTGTAGGTTGCTGGTGCATGGATAAGCAAAGGGAACATAGGAATTTAAGAAATAGCTTTAGATACTGGAATGACCTGTGTTCCTGAATAGCAAAGGTAAGCGAAGGCCTGCAATTCGGCGTAAAGCACACAATAAATTACCAAAAGGTGGTCTTATGATATGAGTGGGGGAAACAATAGGCCAACATTTAGGAAAGATATATGGCAACTTAGCTATGGATATTTTAACTCCCAGGGAACTTTAATTGGAATAGAGGGCTTGACGAAAAGTAGGCCCTGCGGTAGAATAAAAAATACAAGAATAACGATTGCAGGCACCTGGGGGAGGGAATAGGCCCCCTCCCCCAGGCTGTACGGGTATCTACGCTACCCAGCACAGCAGACTTACATCTGCACCAGCTTCATTATACCTGTCTGAAACAGATTTAGCAATAGGGCAGGCAAAATAGCTGTGTTTGCTTTGATGAAAAATCAGGCAGTGTGATGGGTTTACACAAATCCGTTGCACTGCTTTTGTTGTTCTTGGCAGGGAAAGCATAGACTGTCCCTGACTGCCAGTCCGGGCGGTTTATGCAGAACCTGTTAAGAATACAGTTTGGAGGAAAGGAACATGAAAACAAGATCTTTAGCAGTTGCTCTTTCCCTTGCGCTTATGCTAGGGATGGCGGGTTGCGGGGGACAGCAGGCCCAGCAGGAGCTACAGGAGCCGGACCAGGGGAAAGTTCAACAGAGCGAACCTGCTAGTACTACACCTCAATTTGAATCCATGGAGGTAAAAAATGAAAACGACACTGCCATGCCTTTAGCGGACTTGGAGGACATAGAGCCAGAAGAAGCGGACGGGGCTGGTATATTTGAAGGCTCTGGGAGTGTCGAAGTTGAGCTATTTACCGAGGTCAACGAGACAGTCTATGCAACAGGCACTGTTAATATCAGGGCGAGTTATGCGGCAGACAGTGACAAGCTGGGAAGTTTATCGGTAGGTCAGTCGGTAACACGCACAGGTACTAGCATAGCAGGCACCGAAGCGGAAGGTTGGAGCCGGGTAGAACTAAGTGATGGAACCACGGCATATATAAGCAATAAATATTTATCCACAACGAAGCCAGTGGCACAGCAACCAAGTGGAGGTAGCACTCAAGGTAAGCCATCAGGTCAAACCCAGCAACAGCAGCCAACCCAGCAACAAACCCAACAGCAACCTTCTGGTCAACCCTCTGGCAGTACAGACGCAGAAGTAGATATGGATGCCTGGGCAGCCAGGCGACAACAAATGTTAATAGAACAAGGGTATCAGGGTACAGATCCATCTAAACGAATGGATATAAATGATCCCAATTATGCGGACTGGGTGCATGGTTTAGTCGGGGAGTTAAATGGCGACTAGCACAATTAATTAACATAGGAGGCTATTGCTCCGTTGATAATAACAGGGTGTTCCAAACTGGGGCACCCTGTTATTTTATACATTTTTGAAAATCTGTTTATAGAGCACATCTCTCAAATAAAATTACATTTATTTGAAAGGTGGAATTGTCATGGCAGAAATGGTAATAAACAACGTCAAAGTTACCTTGATTCGCAGATACAATAACAGAGGGCCTTGGCGGAATGAGTATTATTTTCGAGGCAATTGGGGGCTGGGAACTTCATATACTCAAAATCTTATGGGAATTATACTGCCATATCATATTTTGCTTAGTAAAGGGCAACTGGAATACATTACAAAAATGCTGAGCAACATATACGGGTTGAACCGAGCAAAGAAGGGTAGGAAATCAAAATAATGAAGAGAGAGCGTCAAGTAATTTGTTGCTTGACGCTCCTTTTATGCTTTTTTGAAAAGCGTAAAGGAATCAGAAAATGCGTGGAGTTTGACAAATGTAAGTTTGTCGGATTCTACTTCATAGGACAATTTTTGGAAAGTGCTCAAAATTTCAAGGAGATTTAGATTTAAGTTTCAGAGTGGCTTTTTCAAAGATTTAGAAGGGTTGAGAAGGTGGAAATGGGTGATTTTCCAGGAGAGGAAGGCAGGAGAAGGAAAGTTGAATCAGAACAGGTTTCGACATGATTTAGGCTAGTTGCGATGGTGTTTCAAATGTTGCAAATTGAAATTATGACAAATGTGGGAAGCATGAAAAAGCTGAAATGTTTACCAGAATAGAGCGGTTAGAAGATACAACCTGTTTGATTTCTACAAACTCCCCAATTTTGGGGATTCAGACCCATACAAAATCACGTCTTGCACGTCAATGAACCCAGCGTTAAGATGGTTTTGTTGAAAGGGAAAAGAACTTTCAGAAAATCAAAATTGAAGGAGAATGACTTATTATGTGTAAGGCTACTGTTATCTTTGAGGAAAAGCTGGGCAAGCGGCGTGAGGGCTGGTGTGTTTATCTGAATCAGAGCCGGGACTTTACATGGTACTCTGACAAGCAGATCAAGGCCAAGATTGCGGCGGGTGAGCGGATCAACGGCGTGACTGTGACCGAGGGCGGCGAGGTTGTGATGGACGAGACTTTCACCACTGGTTTACTGGCAAAGACGGGGCTGGCGACCTTCATGCCGATCAAGGAGGACGAGGACAGCGGCGTATCGAAGTATTTCGCAGTCACCCGAGTTATCAAGGGCGGCAAGGCTGGCGACCGTTATGAGCTGGTCAGCAATCGGTTCAAGCTGGAGGTTGTAGACGCTGACAGGCTGAAGGCCCTGTTGTCCCTGATTAGTGTAGGGGGTGCCAGACTGGACGAGAAGGGCCGGGTGGTAATCCATGAGGGGGTGGAGGTAAGCGAGGCCACAGAGGGTTCCACGGGGGCCAGAGAGGGGGCGGTCTAAATGACCGTCTCCTTTGAATTTCTGGCAGGCTTCACTTGTTGCAGTATGGTGGTGTTTCTGTATCTGCTCCATGAGTTGGTGGAAGTGGGGAAGGCGTTGGTGTCAATGCTTCGGGAGAGTTTAAAGGAGTTGGGGGAGGAGTGAAAGCAATACCCGGTCTAAAGGGTTAGGCCGGGTGTCTTTTTTGAAATTACCACATTACCAAAAATTCCGCAAATTTGAACAGGTTGCCAAGCTGTCCCAAATCAGCTATACTATATGATATATAGTTGTCGGGGGTGGCAGAGTTGTCAGAACAGGAAAAACAGACAGGGCAACCGATATTATCAGACGAGGAAAAGAAGTTTAACAGGCAAGTCAATTATTTCATCATGCGGTATATGTGGCAAGTACTTTGTGAAAGGAATCCAGAAGATACAATATATAAGGCTTTTCATACAAGTCGGGAGCGGTACACCCGTATTATTAACACAGGTGTTGTCCGATATGGAAAAGGGGAGCTGGATAGTTTGTCACAGATAACAGGCATAAGGAAAGAAATTTTTCTGGGTGAAGTTCATTTCAGCTGTCCTTACGAATTAGAGAAGCAAGATACAGCGGGAAAGAAGAGCATAGAAAAGGGAGAGATTACAGACGAAGATTGGAGAAGGCTGTTTCAGTGGCGTAAGGTGAGAAGCGGAGCAAAAGGAACAAAGTCACCCCAGGATGAAATATGCGCGCTGTTGCGAAGTGTGAAGCGGTCAAACGTGGAGAACTGGGACTTTTACCGTTTATGTTATTTTTTGAAAGAGCGTAAGCCAGCGCCGCTTAAAGTCACAGCGGAACAGTTTCGGGATATCGTGAAAGCTGTCCGAGGATTGTCATTCTCAATACTTGATAAGTGTGAGGTAGCACAGTTGCGGGGATTGCAAAAGCAGTTGCAGGAGAAAAACAGGCTTGTTACTGGAATCATTACATACAAAGAGGCGAAAGCCGGGGAGAAGAAAGAAAAATAAAAAAATCCTTGGACACATGCGGGAACCGTCCCGCATGTGTTTCTTTTTGCAAAACGAGGCATATCTTTTTGGGGGAGATAAGCATTACACAAAATAGAATATAGCATTACATAAATAGAAATGATTCAAATAAATAGAAGCACGAATTACACAGAACAATGAAATATTTAATATAAAAGTATCACCTGATATAATGAAAAATGTAAAGAGGACAGGGGGCCAACCCAAAGGAAAGACGTGTACCTTGATAAGTTCATACTATGCCTAAAATCAGGAAACAGGCAAATTTATAGGAGTAGTGCGCCTCTTTACAGTACTGCCAATACAATCGTATTGTCTTTCCCGCACTACATAGAAGGGGGTAGTATATACTTTTACAAAAATTAACATAAGGTCAGCTTATCAATATTGAAGATGGAGGTAACTCTATGAAAAAGAAATTTGAGCGTGTGACAAATCCAGAGAGTTTATCCATGGTACTCACACCTTTAGATATAGCGGCTGTTTTGGGTATTTCCAGAAATACGGCGTATGAACTGGTACACAGCAAGGACTTCCCCGCTTTTCGTGTTGGAAAGCAATACAGGATCAGCAAAACAAGGTTTCTTGCGTGGCTTGACGGGGAAAGTGCGGCTTGATAGTACATATAAAATGGTAGGAGGGCTTATTTGTGGAGAAGAAAATTGCAAG
This sequence comes from uncultured Oscillibacter sp., assembly GCF_910579365.1. Taxonomy (GTDB): domain Bacteria; phylum Bacillota; class Clostridia; order Oscillospirales; family Oscillospiraceae; genus Oscillibacter. The sequence goes on along the minus strand of NZ_CAJTUX010000009.1, from coordinate 5,285 downwards.
GTTTTTGTGTGATAACTCACTTATGCAAGAGATTTATACGATTAAAAAGGGGCCTACGATTGTAGGGGCGAGGGGAAAGGATGCTGGGACAATGGAGCGGCGTTTGAAGCTGGCCTTTGTGTACCCGAATGGGGAAGTAAGCCCTATCAAAGAATACTCCCAAAGCAAGCTGTCAAACGCAAAGGCATTAAATAATTTAGCGGACTTGGATGGGGTGAAGCCTGAACTGATTATAAGTATTTACTCGGCGGTCAGGGAGAAAATGGAAACATTGGCAGTTCAGACGGACAGTGACGGCAAGTGTTCTCTATGTGAGACATACCGGACACTATGCGAGTATGTGGAGCAGTATGAGGAGCCAGGGCGGGTGTTTGTCAGGGGCGGTTACGGGAATATTCTTGCCAGTTACTTGCAGACAGTACTTGATAAGCTGGAACTGGGATATACCCGGCTGGAACTGCAAAAAAATTTCAAGGCATGGGGATTGCTCCGTACCAATCAGGGGACAGGCCATGTGTACTCATACAAAATCAATACAGGAAGTGCAAATGATTGGTATTTTTCATTCAAGATGCAAGAGGGGAGAGAGGCGGCATGAGCATGGAAGCGACCTTGCATGTATTGAAATACATTGGAGGAAAGGGCCGCATGGCGGGAGTTCTCTCCCGCCTTATCCCCAGCACTTGCAAGGTATACGCTGAAATGTACTGCGGAAGTGCGGCGCTGGCTCTCAACAGCGGGAAGTTTGATGTGAAGATCTTGAATGACTTCAACCCCATATCGCAAACTTTTGGAAGGTTGCGACAGCACCAGAGACACAAGGGTTACTGTTGGAGCGGTTACAGCAGACCTGTTACAGTTGGAGCTTGTTTCAAGCGGCGAAGGAACGGCATGAAGCATATGGAGCAAAGCAGAGCGACCCCATACAGTGGGCGGCTGATACATACATCATAATCAATCAATCCTTTAATGCGGATGGTCGGGCATGGGTTTACAATGATGGGACAGCGTATACTAAAAAGATGACGGGGCCGCTTGGATTGCCGCTTACATTCAAAAGCATGAGCGGACAACCTTTCAAGGTCTTTAACACGGACGCTGTAACATGTATGAAAGAGAACCAGCTTCTGGAAAGCCCGGAAGTGTTCATCTACCTTGACACGCCATATTTAGAAGGGCTTCGCTGTGATGGCAGGCTGTACCAAGTGGACATGCCTGATGTTCGGGATCACATCACCCTCTTAAAAGCAATTCAACAGGCAAAAGCTAAAATTGTCTTGTCCGGGTATTGGTCAGGCCGTGACGATGGAGGTGATTTATACGACTGGTACTTGATTCCACATGGTTGGCATCGCCACTTATTGGGCGAGTATGTAAAAGGCTGTGATGTAAGTGAAGGCAAGTCAAAGGGCGTAGAATGGATATGGTGCAATTATGATTTGGAGAAAGAGGCGCCGGGGGCCATTGGATTTTTAGAAAGCTACTGTGACGATAAAAAAATCCTTGCATTTCAGCGATAGAGGCGTTACAATCGCCATCCACAAGGGGCGGGGCATTGAGTTTCAATGCCCCGCCCTTTAAAGAAGATTACCAGATTACCAAAATAGAGGAGGTTTTGAGTATGAGCAAGAGAGCAAACGGTGAGGGCAGTATCCGAAAACGCACAGACGGCAGATGGCTGGTGACTTTTCCAACGGGTCTGTATAAAGAAAATGGCAAGCGGGAATATGTTTACCGCTACGCCGATACACAGGCAGAGGCGGCGGAGATTCTGCGCCAGCTTCAAGCGGAGAAGGGAATGGGGGTTAGTCAGAGCAAGGCGGCAATCAAGGCGGGGGAATGGATGAATACATGGATTGAAAAGCACAAGTCTCCAAAGCTGGCTCCTGCTACTTTGACGAGTTATCGCAACAATTTCAGAATCCATATCAGGCCATACATTGGGGATATTGTATTGCGGGAGTTGAGCACCTATCATATTCAAAGATGTTTGGACGCAATCGGGGGAAGCTGTTCGACTTTCGTGAAAAATTATAACATTATTCATGGAAGTTTGGAAAAGGCGGTTGAACTGGGGATGATGGTGCGTAATCCTTGTAAGGGTATGAGCTTTCCAAAGGATGATACGGAGCAAATGCGGGTGCTGTCCAAGGAGGAACAGCAAAGGTTTATTGAGCAGTTGGAAGGTGAATACTATCGGCCCATGTTGCTCATGTATCTGTATTCAGGGTTGCGAATGGGGGAGGGAATCCCTCTGACGTGGGAGGACATTGACTTGGAGAAGCGGACGATCCGAGTGAATAAGAAGGCGATTGTCTGCCACGACTACACCAGTCATTCAGCGCCGCAGGTGGTTCAAGACTTCTGTAAAACGAAGTCCAGCAAGCGGAGGGTGATTATTACATCTGGTTTGGTTGGCGTGTTGAGAGAGCATAAAGCGGAAATGATGAAGCGGGTAGAGCAATCCGGGGAGGAATGGAGCGAAAGCCGTTTGGTGTTCCCGAACACACGGGGGAACATGGTACATAATCGAAATTTACAGCATTCGCTTTATAGAATCTTCGCCAAGGCTGGGATTGAGGGAGCGACCATGCACACGCTACGCCACACCTATGCTACAAGATGTTTTGAGGCTGGGGTGGATATTAAAGCGATCAGCGAGCAGTTAGGACACGCAAATGTCAAGACCACTTATAATATTTACGTCCACCTTTTGGAGGATACGAAAGAGAAGGAGATTGACAAGCTGGAAGGTATTGACAGACTATTGGCATGAGAAAGAAGCCCTGGCAGCCTTGGGGGAGGGCTGCTGGGGTTTTGCCGCTTCAAGATATTTCACTTGAATTTTTAGCCGGTATGCGATATGATATTCATAAGCTGGAGGGGTAGAGATGGACATTCATAAAATTCAAACGCTGTTTCAAAATCGTTCTGTCAAATGGTCTACCCACTGTTTGGAACGGATGCAGGAGCGTGATATTTTAAGGGATGATGTAATCTCCTGCGTGCTTCGGGGAGAGATCATAGAGGACTACCCCAACGATTTCCCATACCCGATTTGCTTGATTTTTGCATATACTACACAGGACAAGGTTCTCCATATTGTAATAGGGGCGGACGAAACCACCGCCTATGTCATTACCGCCTACTATCCCAGTACAGATAAATTCGAAGCCGATTTGAGAACCAGAAAGGAGCGTTGATTTATGTGTATGTTTTGTAAATGCGACACAGTGAAAGAATCTGTTACAACGCATGTGGTAAATTACAGAAATTGTATTATTGTAATCAAAAACGTTCCTTGCGAGGAATGTGAGCAATGTGGGGAAAAGTTTTACACAGATGAAGTTACCGAACGTTTGGAAGAGCTGGTATCTGCGGCCAAGCGGCTCATGCAGGAAATTTCCGTCATTGACTATCAAAAGGTTGCATGAGGGTTACCGGGTTTTTGCCGCTTCGGGAGCTGAAATACAGGGCTTTGAGTATGGGAAAAGCCTGGAGGCCAGAGGGAAAAGAGGCTGTTTGGGTTGCCGGATTCTTACCGCTTCCAGGCTGGGACTGGCTGTGAAGTGATGGGACTAACCGGGAGAACAGGGAAGCGGAATCGTTGACAAATGGGACTATTTGTGATATGTTAGCACTGCCTAATAGCGTGGCCCCATAAAGGTGAAGGACATGATTTTGAAGGAATCCCTGGAAGAGAAGCGGGCGGAAACCGCTAGAGCCATAAGGACTTTCGGGGATTCGAGTGAGGCGCCGTCAGAGGTTTAAGGGGTAGCTGTACCGCTTATTTACCGCTTCTAGGATGGGCCTAAAAAGTAAAAGATGGTACTGCTTGGGAGGAATCCCGGGCAGTACCGTTTTTTTGCCTGCAATTCCAATAATTCTAAATTGTAGCAATCCTCAGAAATACTGACAGCAGTTCGGCAGATCCAGGCAGCACATCACCGCGTCTTCCTCCTTGACGGGCGTCAGCCCGCCTGCGTTGTCATCCTTGTGCTGTACCGCCTGGATCCATCTCCTTTGTTGTCATTATTTTTGAGGATTGCTATATTTAAATAATATCAAGCCCCGAACGGTCAAGATTTACGAGAACGATATCCGGCTCCACATGAAACCGGCCCTGGGAGTGATCCGGTTGGAGAGCTTGAAAACGCACACGATCCAGAAGTTTTACAACGAATTGACGCACGGGACAAAGGGGAAACATCCCCACTCGCCTAAAACTGTGAAGAACATCCATGGCGTTTTACATCATGCCTTAAATCAGGCGGTGGCGAACGAGATGCTGCGCCTCACCCGGGACTGTGTGGACTTTGAGAAGGGAATCCTCCTCATCAAAAAGCAGATTCAGCTCCACCAGGAAAAGGAACTCAAAGGCGCCTATACGCTGACCTCTCCGAAGAACGGCAAGAGCCGCACGATTGCCGCCGCTCCGTTTGTCATGAAGTGCCTGAAGCGGCAGAAGGTGAAACAAACGGAATGGCGCTTGAAGGCTGGGGAGGTCTGGGGAAATCCTGACGGCTTGGTATTTACGGACGAGATTGGCGGCCACCTGACAAATCCTCAGTCTACCGTGAATATAAGGCCATGGTCAAACGTGTTGGCCGTCCAGATGCCCGGTTCCATGATCTGAGACATTCCTACGCCGTAGCCGCGATCAGTTCCGGGGACGACATCAAGACCGTACAGGGGAACCCGGGCCATGCCACCGCCGCCTTTACCCTGGATGTCTACGGCCATGTGACGAACAAAATGAAGCGGGAAAGCGCCTCCCGCATGGAGAAATTTATCCAAGGTGTTTCCGGCGTGTGAGGGGGCCAAAACCGGCAAAATCCGGGCCCCAAAGGGAAACTTAAAGGGAAAACACCCCTCCAAAGGGCAAAGCAAAACCCTGTAGCCATTGCGGCTACAGGGTTTCTTTCTGGAGGTGACACCCGGATTTGAACCGGGGAATCAGGGTTTTGCAGACCCTTGCCTTACCACTTGGCTATGTCACCATCTACACGGTATTATATGCGATCTTTCAAAAAAAGTCCACCCTTTTTTGAAAAAAATCCAAAAAATTTTTTTGCCCCTCCCCGCATCCCCGCCGCCAGCGAAGCGATGCGGCGTAAAACCGGGGCCCCCGCCGCAAACCAGCGGAGCGTTTGCGATGGGGAAGCGAAGGAATTCCCCGTCCAGCGCAGCTTTCCGCCCGAGGCGGAAAGCGGAGCGGTAAGGGGAATTCCTGAGCTGGAGCGGGCAACGAGGCTCGAACTCGCTACCTCCACCTTGGCAAGGTG
>NZ_CAJTUX010000008.1:62102-66808 GCF_910579365.1 uncultured Oscillibacter sp. | reverse complement strand
CGAGATCGAGTAATGTGACTGGAGTTCAGACGTGTGCTCTTCCGATCTCAGAAGACCATTGTGGACAAGAAGACCGGCAAGCCCGTGGACACCACCACGGCGACGGACATCTGGGCGGACGCTGAGCACACGAAGCTCAACGAGGAGAAGTACGCCTGGTCCTATGAGGTCAAATACCCTGTGGATAAGGCCACGGGCGACAATAACCAGGGCGGAGGCACCACCAACACCCCATCCTATGTGCCCATCGAGGACTACAACCCCCTGATTCACGAGAAGAATGACAACCAGGGCGGCAACACCGGCAACAACCAGGAGACGGACACCACCAATCCCCTGGCCTACGCCGAGCTGGAGAGCATCACCATCGACAAGAAGACCGGCTGCATCAGCGGCGTCACCAAGGACGGCGGCATCAAGGTTGTGGTGGGCTACCTCTCTCTGGGCGTGGTGACGAACCCCAACGGCGTCACCCACACCAGCAAGAACTACTACCTCTGCGGCGACGGCGCCGGCGACCTGCGGGTCACCATGCTGGGCGGCGTCAACAAGGAGCTGGGCATCACCCATGTCAACGGCAGCCTGAAGGACTACGGCGTGGACAACACCCAGGGCGGCAACACCGGAACCGGCACCGACACGGAAGACAAGCTGCCCCAGATGGCCGAGGTAACCAGCTCCGGCGACGTCTCCTTGATGACCGGCTTCCTGGAGGCCCCCAACGTGGACCTGGCCACCGAAATTTCTGAGCTCATCACCACTCAGCGCGGCTATCAGGCCAACACCCGCATCATCACCGTCACCGACTCCATGCTGGAAGAGCTGGTCAACATGAAGCGTTAAGGAAAATCTGTTGAATGAATAACGGATGCCCGCCGGGGCGCGGAGTCCCGGCGGGCCGGGAAAGGCGGCTTTTATGATTCTTCTGACAAAGAGAAATCACGACAAATTTCTGGTAAACCACCTTCAGATCGAGCATATCGAGTGCATCCCTGAGTGCAAAATCACCATGATGAACCACGACTACTACCTGGTGCGGGAGAGCGTGGAGGACATTATCAATAAAATTGCGGAATACAACGCCAAGGTTCAAGATATTCACCGGGAAATCGTGGTATCGGACAAGCGTTGAGCATATAGATAGAATTCACAGGCCGGAGTCCGGAGTCCAGCGACCGGTCTAGGGAGTGAGGCGTTTCTTCTATGAATATAAATTATATCATTGGCATTGCGGGCGCGTTCGGCGTGTTCCTGCTGGGCTGCGTCATGGGCATCAACATCGGTCCCAGCGCGGCGGGAAAGCAGCCGATTACGTTCGAGCTGTCCAACCTCTGGAACTTCTTCGACGCGGCGTCCATCTTCATCACCATCGGATGTACGCTCTTCATTGTGCTGGCCAGCTTTTCGGGAGGGATGCTGAAGTCCATTCCGAAGCACATCAAGATTATCCTGAATAACAAGGCCTTCGATCCCAAGGGCTACATCGACCAGCTGGTGGAGCTGGCTCAGATCGCCCGGAAGAACGGTCTTTTGTCCCTGGAGGAGAAGGCCAACGAGCAGACCGACCCCTTCTTTAAGCAGGCGATTATGCTCATCGTGGACGCCAACGACCAGGATAAGGTGCGCGCCATTCTGGAAAACGACATTGAGTGCATGTCCGCCCGGCATGAAGACGCCGCAGCCATGTACGACAAGGCGTCCAGTGTTGCCCCGGCCTTCGGCATGGTGGGTACGCTGGTGGGCCTGATCAACATGCTGAAGTCCATGAACCTCAGCGGAGACGGCGGAGCCGACTCCCTGGGCACCAGCATGGGCACCGCCCTGATTACCACCCTGTACGGCTGCTTGCTGGCCCACGTGATTTTTGGCCCCGTGGCCCAGCTTCTTCGGGGACGGGACAGTGAGGAGGTCCTGTGCAAGCAGATCATCGTCGAGGGCGTTATGGCCATTCAGGCCGGCGAGAACCCCAAGTCCCTGCGGGAGCGGCTTTTGACCTACATGTCGCAAAAACAGCGCGAGATGGGCGGCGAGGGCTCCGACGAGGCGAAGGGATGAACCCGTCCGTTCGAAAGGAAAGGTGAGCGGAAATGGCGATCAAGAAAAAAAGCAGCGGGGGCGGCGGCGCCAACTGGATGGATACCTACGGCGACATGGTGACGCTGCTGCTGTGCTTCTTCGTGCTGCTCTATTCCATGTCCACCATCACTGAGGATAAGTGGAAGGCCATTGTTCAGAGCTTCAACCCCTCGGCGGTGGAGGATCCGGACCCCAACATCAACGGCGTGGATGGACCCAGCTCCGACAGCGGGGACGCGGGCGTTATGCCCATGGAGGAGCAGCAGGAGCAGATTGACGAGGACATTGAATCGCTGCTTCAGTCCATTCAGGAGTATGTCCAGCAGCAGAATTTGCAGGACGCTGTGTCCGTCAGCAAAGATGGCGGCAAGATTTTCATCCGGTTCAGCCAGTCGGTCTTCTTCGCGGGCGAGAGCGCGGTGCTCCGCCCGGAGGCATATTCCATTTTGGACGCCGTCAGCGAGATGCTCAGCAGCGTGGCGAGCTCTCTGGACGAGGTCCGGGTGCAGGGCCACACGGCCCGGCCGAAAAAGGAGCCCAACAACGTGGTGACCGACCGGACGCTGTCCAGCCAGCGGGCGGCCAACGTCATTATCTATATCCAGCAGCACAGCACCGTGAACCCTGCCCGGCTGGTCAGCGAGGGTCTGGGCGAATGGCGGCCCATCGCGCCCAACGACACGGCGGAGAACCTGGCCAAAAACCGCCGGGTGGAGATGATCATCAGCGGCCGGGACCTGGAGGCCGAGGAGAATGGCCTGAGCACGCTGGACCAGTATGTGGTGCAGGAGTTTGAGGTCATTGCGTCATAACCGCATGGCTGTGAGGCGGCATGACGGAGTTTTTCACGCTTCCCGCCGGGTGGGAAGCCAATACCATTGCAGAGTAGGGGGGATGACATGGCAGACGTATTATCGCAGGCGCAGATTGATGCTTTGCTGAACGCGGTCCGCAGCGGCGACAAGGACTTGGAACAGTCCGGGGAGAAGCAGGAAAAGAAGTATCAAAAATACGACTTCAGCAGTCCCCGCAAGTTTACCAAGGACCGTATCAAGATGCTTAACGGCATCTTTGACAACTACTCCCGGGTGATCGGCTCCCGGCTGAACGCCCGGCTTCGCTCCACCTGTGAGATCACGGTGGAGAGCATCGAGGAACAGCGCTATTATGAATTTTCCAACGCCTTGACGGAAGGCGACGTGCTGGGTATGATTGACGTGGGACTCAAGGATCAGACACAGGAGACCCCCGCCATGCTCTACATATCCACCGCCACGGCCCTGAGCATGATGGACCGCATGCTGGGCGGCGAGGGCACGGTGGAGGACCTGGAGGACGACTACAGCTACACGGACCTGGAGCTGAAGCTCTACGAGGACCTGGCTGAAGATATTGTGAAGATGATGGGCCGGAGCTGGGAGAACTATGTGCCCATTCATTTCACATACAGCCGTACCGAGGTCAACCCCACACTGAACCAGGTGATCGGTCTGGACGAGACAGTGGTGATCGTGGACCTGAAGCTGATGTTTCCGAACCTCTCAGGCCGGATGAGCATCTGCCTTCCCGGCGAGGTTCTGACCAATATCTTCACCGAAATCAGCCGGGAGAGCCCCCTGCGCCGAAGTACCTCCGAAGACAAGTCGGAGGAGATTTTCGACAAGCTGCGGGATTCGAAACTGGAGATCGTTGCAGAGCTGGCCAGCGCGCAGCTGTCCCTCAGCGATATCTACCACTTGAACGTGGGAGACGTCATCGACTTGGGCCAGCCCAAGGAATCTCCCATCTATCTGGAAATCGGCGGCTATCACTGGTTTACCGGAAAGATGGGCACCCACAAAAAAAATATGGCTGTGAAAATAGATGAAGTATGCTATCAGCTTGAGCAGCAAAGGAGCGAGTAGACGGAATGGAGAAAAAATTATTTAGCCCGATGGAGATAGACGCCCTCGGGGAAATGATGAATATCAGCCTTGGCTCCTCTGCCACCGCGGTATCCAATCTTTTGGAGCACAGAGTCGATATTACGACACCCAAGGTCACGTCCATCAAGACGGCAGATTTCGCCCTGGGCAACCTGGAACCCGCCATGGGTATCGAAATCCGCTATGTGGAGGGCCTTGCGGGCAGCAACATTATGCTGCTCAAGCGCAGCGACATCAAGGTCATCGTGGATATCCTGATGGGCGGCGAGACGCCGGACGAGGAGTTCGAGCTCAACGATCTGACCATCAGCGCCGTGTGCGAGGTCATGAACCAGATGATGGGCGCCGCCGCCACGGCCATGAGCGATTTCCTGGGCTATCAGGTGGACATCTCCACGCCCCAGCCCTTTGAGCTGGAGGATTTGGACTCCTTTAAACAGAATCACCTCCCCCAGGGGGCGGATACCATCGTCATTGTCCGCTTTGCCCTCCGGATTGAGGGAGCTCTGGAGAGCGAGTTCATGAACGTCATGAGCGTGGAACTGGCCAAGGAGCTTTTGAAGGGCCTGGGCCTGGAGGACATCGACGGCGGGGAGGAAGCGCCTCCCGCCCCTGCCCCCGCCCCCGCCCCTGCCCCTGCGGCGGAGCCCGCCTCCTCCGGCGGAAAGATGAGTCAGGAGGAGATCGAGGCGATGATGGCCGGCA
>NZ_CAJTUX010000008.1:0-62002 GCF_910579365.1 uncultured Oscillibacter sp. | reverse complement strand
GGAAAGATGAGTCAGGAGGAGATCGAGGCGATGATGGCCGGCATGGCCGGCGGCGCGTCCGCCCCTGCCCCCCAGCCCGCTCCCGCGCCTCAGGCAGCGCCGGCTCCCCAGCCCGCTCCCGTACCCCCCCAGGCCGCTCCGCAGCCTGGGGCCCCGGCGGCCCAGATGCCGCAGATGCCGCCGCAGATGGGCTATCCCATGCCGGAGGGCATGAACGGCATGTATCCGCCGATGTATTATCCCTACCCCTATCCCTATCCGCCCCAGGCTCCCCAGGCCGCGGCCGCGCCGGAGCCCAAGGTTATCAACACCAAGCCCGCGCCGCTGCGGGAGATGAACCCGGCGGATGTCCTGGGCAAGGAACAGGCCCAGAACCTGGACCTCATTATGGAGGTTCCCCTCCAGGTGACGGTGGAAATCGGCCGGACTCAGCGGAAGGTGCAGGATATTCTGGAGTTTTCCAAGGGGTCGCTGGTGGTGCTGGATAAGCTGGCCGGCGACCAGGTGGACCTGTTTGTCAACGGCAAGTGTGTGGCCCGGGGCGACGTGGTGGTGATTGACGACAACTTTGGCGTTCGGATCACCGAGATCGTGCAGGAGCCCGTCATCGAGCTGGTGAAAAAATAAGCCGCCGAATCTATGAACCCGGCGCTTTGAAATATGTCATTTTATTTATATTGAACGAGAAGGAAGGAATCATACCATGGCTAAAAAGATTCTGCTGGTCGACGACGCTGCCTTTATGCGGAAGATGATTAAGGATACCCTGAGCAAAAACGGTTACACTGAGCTGTTCGAGGCCGTAGACGGCGCCGACGCCGTGGAGAAGTTCGGCGAGATCGGTCCGGACCTGGTCATTATGGACATCACCATGCCCAACATGGACGGCCTGGAGGCCCTGAAGGCCATTCGCGCCAAGGACAGCGGCGCCAACGTGGTCATGTGCTCCGCCATGGGTCAGGAGAGTATGGTTATGGACGCGGTGCGTTCCGGCGCGAAGGACTTCATCGTCAAGCCCTTTAAGCCGGACCGGGTTTTGAAGACCGTCAGCACCATCCTGGGCAATCCCTGACGGAATGTTCTCTGGGGACACGACCTTAGCCTCCTTTCTGTGGCTGATCATCTGCGTCGTCCTGGTCATGGGCCTTGCCTACTGGTTTACCCGGTATGTGGCGGGGCGGGGGGCCCTGCGGGGCTTCCAGCCGGGACGGCAGATGGAGGCTTTGGACCAATTGCCCCTGGGGCGGGACCAGAGAGTGGTCCTGGTCAGGGCGGGAGAGCGGTTTTTGCTCCTGGGAGCTACGCCGGCGGGAATCTCCCTGCTGGCGGAGCTCACAAAGGAAGAGGCCGCCTCCTGGAAGCGGGAAGCCGAAGAGCGGCCGGGCTTTCAGGAGGCCCTGATGACAGTTTTATCACAAAAGAAGCGGAGGTGAACTGGAGGTGCCGGAAGGGCTGATCAATGTAAACGGCGAGAACGTACAGGCGTTGGAAATCCTGTTTCTGACGACGATGATTACGCTTTTGCCCTCGCTCGTGGTGATGATGACGTCCTTTACCCGGTATATCATCTCCTTTTCCTTTTTGCGCAATGCCATGGGCACGCAGCAAACGCCGCCGAACCTTGTGCTGGTGGGCCTCGCGCTGTTTTTGACCTTTTTTACCATGTCGCCCACCATCACCCGCATCCAGGAGGAGGCCTACGAGCCCTATCAGGCGGAGGAAATCTCCCAGGAGGAATTTTTTGAGCGGGCGTCAAGACCGCTGGCGGAGTTCATGGTGCGGAACACCCAGATCAACACCCTGGAGATGTTCTGCAATATGGCTCATGTGTCCATGCCGGACGAGGTGAATACCGAGACGGTGGTGGAGTCCCTGCCCCTGCGGATCATTGTGCCCTCTTTTGTGACCTGCGAGCTGCAAAAGGCGTTTACCATCGGACTGTTGCTGTATATTCCCTTCATGCTGATCGACATTGTGGTGTCCTGCACGCTGATGTCCATGGGCATGATTATGTTACCGCCGTCTATGATCTCCGCACCTTTCAAGCTGCTGTTATTCGTGACCTTGAACGGGTGGGAGCTGCTGTTTTCCACCCTGGTGCGGGACTTTCATTAGTGAGGGCTGAACGATGGATACGGCAATGATAACGGATGTGATGCGGGACTCCGTGGGCGTGGTCATCAAGCTGGGCGGGCCCATGCTGGTTTTGAGTATGCTGGCCGGCGTCCTGGTGGCCATCTTCCAGGCGGTGACCCAGATTCACGAGCAGACCATCTCCTTCATCTTGAAGGTGGTGATCGTCATGAGTGTTCTTCTTTTCAGCGGCGGCTGGATGCTGACCACGCTTCAGGAGTACACCAGAGAAATTTTTGACCTGCTGGCGACCATTTAGCGGAGGGGCCTATGATAGACGAAGGGGCGCTGACGCTCTTTTTGCTGATAACGGCCCGGATGAGCGGCTTTGTGCTGTTCAATCCCCTGTTGGGCCGGCAGAATTTTCCCAGTTTCTTCCGGGCCGGATTTGTGCTGGTTCTCTCCGCGTTCACCTATTCGCTGGAGGGGGGGCGGCTGGAGCCGCCGTCGGGGGTATTGCCTTTCGCGGCCGCCATTTTGCTGGAGATAGCCCTGGGACTGGTGCTGGGCCTCGTGGTTCATTTTTTCTTCTATATTCCCCAGATGGCGGGTTTGGCCATCGACACCCAGATGGGTATGACCATGAACCAGATTTACGATTCCGGCTCTCACTCCAATATGTCCGTCACGGGCTCGCTGCTCAACACGCTGATGATCCTGTTGTTTTTCGCCGGAAACGGGCACCATACGCTGATGCGGATCATGGTGACCTCCGGGCAGGTGGTGCGCTATGGCGGCGTGTCCATTGGAAACGATGTGACCAATCTGGCCCTGGAGCTTTTTGTCGAATGTACCTTGCTGGCGGTGAAGATGTGCATGCCGGTTTTGGCGGCGGAGCTGATCGGCCAGCTGGGAATGGGCGTTTTGATGAAGGTCATTCCCCAAATCAATGTCTTCTCCATCAACATTGAGCTGAAGGTTTTGGTGGGTCTGTCGCTGCTGCTGCTGCTGCTGCACCCGTTCAGCGAGTTTTTGCTGGAGACGGAACAGACCATGCTGAACAACCTTCACACCATGCTGGCGATGATGGGCTGAGGCAGAGCGGACGGCCAAAGGGGGGATGACAGTTGGCGGACAGCTCCAAAACTGAGAAAGCAACCCCAAAAAAGCGAAGAGACGAACGGAAGAAGGGTAACGTCTTCCTCAGTCAGGACGCGGTGGCCGTGGCCACGCTGCTGGGGTCCTTTATGGCCTTCTGGCTGCTGTCCGGCAAAATTGCGGAGCGGCTCAGCGGCTTCATGCGCCTTTGCTTTGAGACCTGCGCCGCCGTGGAGGTCCGGGCCATCGGCGATATCCTTCATGAGCTTGTGGTTCAGGCCCTGGGCCTTTTGATGAGCAGTGTGCTGCCCATTACGCTGGTGACGGTGCTCTGCGCCGTGACCGCCACCTTTGCGCAGACCCGGCTGCTGGTCAGTGGAGAGCTGATGCGGCCGAAGTTCAGCCGGATCAATCCCCTGGAGGGGTTCAAGCGGCTGTTTTCCCTGAAGAGCATTGTCAACGCGCTGAAGGGACTTTTGAAAATCAGCGTCCTCATGGTGATTGTCTACATGAGCCTTTCGGGCATGTTCCATGAGAGTGCGAAATATCTTTACGTGGACCTTCGGGCCTCCTGCGCCCACCTGTTTTCCCAGGGGATGAGCATGATCATCAAGATCGGCATCGCCTTTATCGCCTTGGCGGCGCTGGACTTTATGTACCAGTGGTGGGACTATGAGCGGGGAATCCGCATGAGCAAGCAGGAGATCAAGGAAGAGTACAAACAAATGGAAGGCGACCCCCAGATTAAAGGTAAAATCAAGGAGATGCAGCGCAAGCGGGCCCAGAGCCGCATGATGCAGCAGGTGCCCCAGGCGGACGTGGTCGTGCGAAACCCCACCCACTTCGCCGTGGCCCTCCGGTATCACCCGGAGGAGGACAACGCACCCATCGTGCTGGCCAAGGGCATGGATGAGCTGGCGCTGCGGATCGTGAAAATAGCGGAAGAGAACAAGGTGGCCGTGATTGAGAACGTGCCCCTGGCCCGGGCGCTGTATGCCGACGCCGAGCTGGACCAGGAGATTCCCCCGGAGCTGTACAATCCCGTGGCGGAGGTGCTGGTCTACATCTTCCGGCTGAATGAGAAGCATCAATTGGTAAAATAAACAGGCCGCTTTGTCCAAAAGATAAAGCTGACCGGCGGCGAGGCCGGGGCGGAAAGGAATCGACGAACAGGAGGTGACAGACGCGTGAGAAGAATTTTTGACAATGCAATATCTCTTGCCGTCGTGGTCATCGTCCTGTTTTTGATCATCCCCCTGCCGACGCAGCTGCTGGACGTCCTGCTGGTGTTCAACATCGGACTGTCCATCATGATCCTGATGATCACCATGAACATCTCGGATGCGCTGGAGTTTTCCATCTTCCCGTCGCTGCTGCTGATTACCACGCTGTTCCGGCTGGGACTGAACGTGTCCACCACCCGGCAGATTCTCTATCAGGGCTACGCCGGCGAGGTTATCGCCAACTTCGGCCACTTGATTACCGGCGGCAACATCGTCATCGGTGTGGTCATCTTCCTCATCATCGTGCTGGTGCAGTTCATCGTCATCACCAAGGGCGCCGAGCGCGTGGCCGAGGTGGCCGCCCGCTTCACCCTGGACGCCATGCCCGGCAAGCAGATGGCCATTGACGCGGACCTCTCCTCCGGCCTCATCAACGAGCAGGAGGCCAAGGAGCGCCGCTATAAAATCCAGAAGGAAGCCGACTTCTATGGCGCCATGGACGGCGCCACCAAGATCGTCAAGGGCGACGCCACCATGTCGCTCATTATCACGATGATCAACTTCATCGGCGGCACCGTCATTGGCATGGTGATGAACGCCGGAACCTTTACCGACGTGATCTCCAGGTACTCCATCGTCACCATCGGCGACGGACTGGTCTCCCAGCTTCCGGCGCTGATGATCTCCACGGCTACCGGCATGATCGTCACCCGGTCCGTGTCGGAGGGCAGCCTCAACAAGGACGTTGTCGGCCAGTTCAAGGCGCAGCCCCGGGCCATTATGACCACCGGCGTCATTCTCCTTTTCCTGGCGGCCATTCCCAACACGCCCCATTTCGCTTTGGCTGTGGGCGGCGGGCTGCTGCTGGGCGGCGGATGGTTCATCAGCCGCCGCATGGCGCGGGAACAGGAGGAGGCCGCGGCCATTCAGGCCGCCTCGGAGCAGCAGCAAAGCGCCGAGGCTGCCGCGCCCAGCGAGACCGACTATTACAAGGATATCAACAACGTCTACAACCTCCTCTCGGTGGAGCCCATCGAAATGGAGTTTGGATACAGCCTCATCCCTATGGTGGACGAGAGCCACGGCGGCAAGCTCATCAGCCGCATCGTTATCTTCCGCCGGCAGTATGCCCAGGACATGGGCTTCGTCTTCCCCTCTATCCGCCTCCACGACGCATCTTCCCTGGGAACCAACCAGTACGTCATCCGCATCCGGGGCGAGGAAGTGGCCCGGGGCGAGATTCTGGTGGATTATTACCTGGCCCTGGAGCCCGCCAACCCCCTGGGGGAGATCGACGGCATCGAGACCATCGAGCCGGCCTACGGCATTCCCTCCCGCTGGATTCTGCCGGAGAACAAGGAAATGGCGGAAATCTACGGGTACAACGTCATCGACCCCCTGTCCGTCATGCTGACCCACCTCTCCGAGACGGTGAAGAAATACGCCTATGAGATGCTGGGCCGGACGGAGACCATCCAGCTGGTGGACAATTTGAAGCGCACCTCCCCGGAGCTGGTGGAGGAGGCCATTCCCAATATTATAAGCTACTCCGTTCTAGAGAAGGTACTGCGGAATCTCCTGAAGGAGGGCGTGCCCATCAAGGACCTGGGCACCATTGTGGAAACCCTGGCCGACGCTTTGAGCATGGGCCGGGATATCGACGCGGCCACGGAGCAGGTCCGGGGCGCCCTGGCCAGGACCATTACCCGCCGCTTCTGCGAGGACGGGCAGCTCCGGGTCGTCACCCTGGACGCGGAGGTGGAAAAGAAGGTCATTGCCTCCCTTACCCGCAACGAGCAGGGCGTGTATCTGGCCATGGGGCCGGAGCTGATGCAGCAGATCGTCTCGCAGCTGGCCAACCAGCTCAAGAAGTTCAACGACCTCTCCCAAACGCCCATCATCCTGGTCAGCCAGGTGATCCGGGGCTATTTCTCCAAGATGATTACCCAGTTCTATCCCGGCATCTATGTCCTCTCCTTTAACGAGATTACCAATGCAGTGCAGATCCAGGCCATCGGCAACATCACGCTGGACGCGCCCGCCCGGCCCGAGCGAAGGGCGGTGGGCACATGAGTGAGATGGCGGCGGTCCGGTACAGCCAGCGGGAAATTGAGGAGATGGATACCCAGGACCTCCTCCGTCTCTATAAGGAAACGGGGGACGAGGAGCTGAAATGGCCCCTGGTCCTGCGGTATGAGGGGCTGATTAAAAGCGCGGCCATGCAGATCCGGGGCGTGTACAGCAGCTTCGCCCAGATTGACGACATCATCAACGAGGGGATTCTGACCCTCCTGGGCGCCATTGACAAGTTCGACCCGGAGAAGGGCGTGAAGTTTGAGACGTATGTCTCCAAACGCATCCGGGGCATGGTCATCGACTTGGCCCGGAAGCAGGACTGGATTCCCCGAAACGTCCGCAAGCGGGCCAAGGAGATCGATCTGGCGGTGTCGGAGCTCTCCGCCTCGCTGGGGCGAACCCCCACCGACGGCGAGATTGCCGGACATCTGGGAATCGGCGTGGAGCGGTATCAGAAGGACGCCGCCAACATCGCCCTGAGCAACGTCCTCTCCCTGGATGTGCTGATGGACACCCGGGAGACCTCCGGCTATCAGCTGGAGGTGCCCTCCAGCGACCTGCAAAGCCAGCCGGAGGCGGTTTTGCAGGAGCGGGAGATGCAGCGAACTCTGGCGGAGGGGATTTCCCAGCTGCGGGAGAACGAACAGATCGTCCTCTCGCTGTACTATGAGCAAAATCTCCACCTGAAGGAGATCGCCCAGGTGATGGAGCTCAGCGAACCCAGAATTTCCCAGATACATACCCGGGCCATCCAGAAGCTGCGACACTTTATGGAGGCCTATCTCAACGATACGCAGGAGCCGAAATCCAAGAGGAAGAAGGGATGACGCATGTTTAAGGGCTTTTACAATCTGACTTCCGCCATGCTGACCCACCAGCAGAATCTCAATGTCATCGGCAACAACATGGTCAACATTTCCACGGCGGGCTACAAACAGGAGCGCTATACCGCCACCACCTTTGACGATGTGCTGTACAGCCGGGTGGACGTGAACCACAGCCACGGCGAGGAGATTGGCCGGCAGAGCTATATCCGGGCGCCCAGCGATATTTACACGGACTACAGCCAGGGCACCCCGGAGCCCACGGAGCTGCCCCTGGACTTCTGCATCGTGGGGGACGGGTTCTTCGCCGTGCAGGACGCGGAGGACAACGTGAGCTATACCCGGATGGGCAACTTCTCCCTGGATGAGGAGGGATACCTCTGCCTCCCCGGTTTTGGCCGGGTGCTGAACCCCCAGGAGGAGCCCATCTATCTGGGCACAGATAAGATTCATGGGGACAGCAAGGGCGTGATTTACTACGAGCAGCCGGGAGGCGAGACCATTCCCGTTGCCCAGCTGGGCGTCTACAGCTTTGAGGACAACGAGGCTCTGGAGCGGAACGACCGGGGACTCTTCACCGGGGAGAACGCCCAGCCCAGCGAGAATTTTGAAATCTGGAACGGCTATCTGGAGCGGTCCAACAGCGACATGGTGAAGCAGATGACGGAGATGATCACCTATCAGCGGGCCCTGCAGAGCGCGGCTCAGATTTCCAAGATGTACGACCAGCTGATGAGCCGGGCGGCCACCGAGGTCGGCCGCTTCCAGTAAGGGGGAGTTCGGATGAATCAATCCTTTTTCATTGGAGCCGTGGGAGCGCACCAGCAGCTCAAGCGCCTGACGGTTCACGGAAACAACATCGCAAACCTGAATACATACGGCTTCAAGGCGGAGAAGAGCCGCTTCGCCTCCTTGATGTACGACGATCTCAAGGCCGTGGGCGAGGAGACCGACGGAGCCAAGGCCGCCAGAGAAGGCGGAGACTTCGAGATGCTCCGCTCCGGTGTGGGCGCGTGCCTGTGGACCACGGACACGGACTTTAAGAGCGGCCCGGTGGCGGAAACCCGGAAGGACCAGGATTATTACATCGAGGGGGACGGCTTCTTCGCCCTGGCGGACCTGAGCACGGGAGACGTGACCCTTACCCGGAACGGCGCCTTCGTCATCTCCGAGCTGATGCGCGCCACAGGAGAGATGGATGAGAACGGCCAGCCCATTACGGAGCGGGTCTACTACCTCTCCGACAACGAGGGACGCTTTGTCCTCAGCACCACCGGCGGCATGATCGAGGTGGACGACGAGCACGAGGAGCAGCCCGTGGGCGTCTTCGACTACAACAACTACGACGGCATGGAGCATGTCAACGACACCCGCTTCCGGGCCATCGACAAAAACGGCGGCATCCGCATGGGCAGCGGAAAACCGATGCGGGGCTTTTTGGAAATGTCCAACGCTGACCTGGCGGAGGAGATGACCAAGGTGATCGAGTCCCAGAGAGCGTATGGCATGGCGCTGAAGATGGTGCAGTCCTCCGATGAGATCGAGACCACCATCAACGGCCTGCGCGGCTGAGAGGGAGGGGAAGCATGACGTTAAAAAGCTATGACGAGCTCAGTTCCCTGGAGCTGGACACTCTGAAAGAAATCGGCAGCATCGGCACCGGCAACGCCGCCACGTCGCTGTCCGCCCTGATCGGAATGCCGGTGCGCATCCAGCAGCCGGAGGTCCGTATCATGGGCTATAACGAGGCCATCGAGTGGATCGGCGGCCCGGAGGAGATTACCGCCGGCGTATTGGTGGGCATGAGCGGGCAGCTCAGCGGCATCATGCTGTCGGTGCAGCAGCTGGAATTTGTGAATCTGGTGTTGGAGAGCATGATGGACCACAGCATCACGGATTACACCGAGCTGGGGGAACTGGAAAGCTCCGCCCTCACGGAGGTGGGCAACATCATGATTTCTACATTTATCAACGCTCTCAGCGGTCTGGCGGGGCTGGACATCGAACTGACGGTGCCCGCCTTCACTGTGGATATGCAGGGAGCAATCATCGCCGTGCCCATGGCGGAGTACGGCGGACAGTCCAATTACATTATGACCATTGGCGGAGACTTCATCTGCAACGGAAAGGAGATTCCCTGCCGGTTGTTGTTGTCCCCGGATATTCGGTCCCTGAACTTTTTGCTAAGGAAGCTGGGCGTGAACAGTGGAGACTAAAATCACAGTTGGAATTGCGGATATGAAAATGGCCAAGGGCAGCGGCATGCTGATTACCTACGCGCTGGGTTCCTGCATCGGAATCTGCCTGTATGACCAGAAGATCAAACTGGCGGCGCTGGTGCACATCATGCTGCCGCTGAATATGGAGCCGGGCCGGAAGAACGTCATGAAATACGCGGACACCGGCATCCGGGAAACGTTGAAAATGATGGAGGCCAAGGGGGCGTCCCGTTCCCGCATCACGGCGAAGATCGCCGGCGGGGCCAAGATGTTTGAGGTCAGCGGCGGTTCTCTGGGGAACATTGGCCAGCGGAACATTGAAAGCGTGCACATGCACCTGAAGCGGGAGGGTATTCAGCTTTTGAAAGAGGATGTGGGCGGCTCCGTGGCCCGCACGCTGCTGTTTGACCCGGGCACCGGTCTGGGCTGTGTCCGCTGCTACGGCCGGCCGGAGCTGATTATATAATTTGAGGGACAACCACTGAAAGGAGTGTTCGGAATGTTGTTGGAAGAGGACAAGCGGGGCATTTTGCTGGAGTCCGGCACAAATGAAATCGAGGTCATGGAGTTCACCATCAATGAGAGCCTGTACGGCATCAATGTGGCGAAGGTCAAGGAGATTCTGGTCTCCCAGCCTGTGAAGCACATGCCCCATGCCCACCCGGCAGTGGAGGGCATCTTCAAGCCCCGCGACAAGGTGATCACCGTGGTGGACCTGCCCACCTATCTCCTGAGCGAAAGCGGGGAGAAGAAGAGCAAGGACCTGTTTATCATCACCAATTTTAACAAGATGAACATCGCCTTTCGGGTTCACACGGTGGTGGGCATCAGCCGCATCTCCTGGAAGAGCATTCAAAAGCCGGATAAAACCGTCGCCGGTGGGGAGGAGGGTATCGCCACCGGCATCGCCCAGTGCGGCGAGGACCTGGTGACCATCCTGGACTTTGAAAAGATTGTCGCCGAGATCGCCCCGGAGACCACCATCCAGATGTCCGAGATTGACCGCCTGGGTCCCAGGCAGAGGAGCGAGGCCGTTATTCTGGTGGCGGAGGACTCCGTGCTTTTGAGCAAGATGATCGAGGAGGCCCTGCACAAGTCCGGATATGTCAACACCCGGATGTTCCCCGACGGCGGCAAACTCTGGAACTACCTCAACGATATTCGGGGCACGCCGGATATCGACGACAAGGCGGCGCTGATCATCACCGATATCGAGATGCCCCAGATGGATGGACACCGGCTGACCAAGCTGGTGAAGGACGACAAGGATTTCAAACATCTGCCGCTGATCATCTTCTCCTCGCTGATTACGGAGGAGATGCGCCGCAAGGGCAAGGAGCTGGGCGCGGACGAGCAGATGAGCAAGCCGGAGATCGGTCATCTGGTCAGGGTAATCGACCATTTGCTGGAAGCCGGACAGGAATAATCTCGGAGGGACGTCATGAGCAGTAAATATATCGTAAGGCAGCCGATCAAGGACCCGGCTGGGAAGATTTTAGGCTACGAGATCCTGTACTATGGAGAGAATCAGGCCTTTACTGTGGAAAATACCCAGGCCAGCGAATTTGCCTCCGCTGACACGATCTACAGCTTTCTCACGCAGAACAGCACGACAACGCTGAAGGGATCCTTGAACTTCATGACCTTCACGACTACGCTGCTGATGAAAAAAACGCCCCGGCTCTTTGACAAGTCGGAGCTTGTGATCCAGATCAACGACAGCGTCATCATTCATCCGCTGTCCATGCACTTTGTGAACCAGTTTGCCAAGGAGGGCTATAAGGTCGCGGTAAACGAATTCCAGTTTGCCCCCCGCTATCTCGCCCTGCTGGATCATATTGATTACATCAAGCTGAATATTCAGACCACGCCGGAGCTGGCTATGCACAACATTGTGGAAGTGGCCCACAGCATGCAGAAACGGTGCATCGTGACCAACATAGACACGGAAGAGGAATACCGCAGGGCGCAGACGCTGAAACCCGACGGTCTGGAGGGCGCTTATGTCGCCGAGCAGATGACCACCCGGGTCCACAGCAGCGCCTATCTCCAGTCCAGCTTCTTCCGCCTGATGGTGGCGGTGACCCGGGACGAGCCGGACGTGGACGAGATCGAGCAGCTCATCTCCATGGACGCCAGCCTGACCTATAACCTGCTGAAGGTGGCGAACTCCGCCTACTTCGCCCTGCGGAACCGGGCCACCACGGTGCACCAGGCCATCATGACGCTGGGTCTGGGCCAGCTGAAGCAGTGGGTCTATCTCCTCAGTGCCAGCGCCGGAAGCGAGGCCGCCGAGGCGGGAACCGAGGAGTTCCTGAAGCGGTCCTTCATGCGGGCGTATTTTTGCAGCGAGCTGATGAAGCACGCCAAGAACATGCCCATCTCCCGGTCGGAGGCGTATCTGATGGGAATGTTCTCCACGCTGAACCACCTGGTGGACGCGCCTTTGGAGGAGATTCTGGAGGAGCTGCCGGTGAGCAGCGAGGTGAAGATGGCCCTGCTGAAAAAGGAAGGGCGCTGCGGCAAGCTCTATGAGCTGGTGCTGAGCTATGAGGCGGCCAACTGGAATGCCATCACCTCCCTGGCGGAGGAGCTTGGTATTCCAAACCAGCTGCTGACCAATGTCTATTTCATCTGCGTGGAAAACGTCGACATGCTGTGGGAGCAGCTGAGCAATCCGGCCGCCGACCAGCAGTCGGAGGCCGCGGCGGAGAGCGGCGTTTAAACACAGTTTCCATCCATGAAAAACGGTCCGGCGCAGATCACTGGCGCCGGACCGTGGTGCAGCCCGTCAAAACGCGTTTTGACGGGCTGCAAAACCTTTTCAGTTCTCGGGTCTGGAGTGATGGGGTCTCAGCATGACCTGCTTGCAGGCCTGGATCAGCTGGGCGGTGATGTCGCTGGCAAAGCGGTTTTCGTAGACCGTGAGGCGGGGGACCCGCTCGTTCTCGCTGAGGACAACGTATTTGGGCGGCAGATGGTTCAGGGCGTAAGCCCGAACGTCCACCCGGCACTTGTCGCAGCAGCAGATGCCGAACATCTTCATGTACTCATCCGCCTTTTCGTCCACCAGAATCTGCATGACGTTGATATAAGAGGCGGACTCCTCCTCCTCGGGGGCGCCGCTGGGCTCCACCGCGGCGGGCAGCTCTTCCGAAACGGGGGGCTGGACCGGCGTGGGTTCCGCCTCAGGGGCGGCGGGGGCGGCGGATTTGGGGGCCTGCTCCAGCTCCGCTTCCAAAGCGCCCTTGATCTGAGAGGAGACTGCGGCGTCTGCGGTGATGGAGGAGATGATGGGAGCCACCGGCGCGGCATGGGCCGGGGCAGCGGCCTCCGTCTTGGGGGCGGCCTCTGTTTGGGGGGCGGGTTCCGCCTCAGGGGCGGCGGGAGCGGCGGTTTCCGCCTGGGGCTCCGTCGGAGGCTCGGCCGCTCCGCCCCGGTTTTTGCTGAGAAGATTCATCACATGCGCGGTCTTGCTGGTATTATTGGATGCCATAATTAAAACTCCTTTTCATCAGAAAAATCAGAGGGTCAAAACCATTTGGTGCGAGGGGCCGGACGGGAGGCCGGAAAGGCCGGGCCCGCTACGGCGTCCACGATTTTCCGCAGATCGGCGGAGGCTTTTGCGCTGGGCTGATAGGTCAGGACGCTCTGCCCGTGGGCAGGGGCCATGGCCACGCTGACGCTGCGGCGGACTTTGGTGTGGAACACCTGGCTGTCCAGCTGTTCCGCCACGGATTCCGCCAGATCCAGAATCTCCCGGGAGAGGGTCAGGCGGCGGTCGTACTTGTTCAGAAGAATGCCCAGGACCTTCAGGTCCGGGTTGAAGGACTTGCGGACCGTTTCAATGGTGTCCTGAATCTGGGAGACGCCCACCAGACTCAAAACCTCCGCCTCCATGGGGACGATGAGGCCGGTGGAGGCCACATAGGCGTTGATGGTGAGGATGTTCAGGGCCGGAGGCGTGTCGATGATGACAAAATCGTAATTGGGTTTTACCACATCCAGCTGCTGAGAGAGCATGAACTCCCGCCGGGGGGCGGTGAATTCCACCTCGGCAGTGGAGAGCATGATGTCCGAGGCGAGGATGTCGCCGTACTCCGTATGGGAGATGGCCCGCTCAATGGGGCAGGCGCCGGTGAGCACATCGTAAACCGTTTTGCACTCGCCGATATCAAGGCCCAGAGTAAAGCCGAGATTGCCCTGGGGGTCCAGATCGACGCCCAGGACCCGCGCGCCCCGCTGCTTCAGGCCGCAGACCAGCGCGGAAACGGTGGTGGTTTTGCCCACGCCGCCCTTTTGATTCGTGACAGTGATGACCTGTGTCAAAGGATTTTCCTCCTTACTGTAAAAACTAAACGGGGACCTCTTATTTTTATTATACTATATGTCGATAAAAAAACATAGAGGAATATCAAAAAAATTCTTGGTTCGATGGCTTCGGACCGATTGGGACCGGAACCTCGCCTAAATTTCCAAATCTGAAAGGAGTGGAAGCATATGGCATCTGTCAGCGGTGTCAGCAGCAGCAAGAGCATTTATGGCAATCGAAACGTACTCTCGGGTCTCGCCAGCGGCCTGGACACGGAGTCCATGATCGAAAACGCCATATCCGCCTACAAAAACAAGATCACCGCGCTCCAGAAGAAGCGTACAAAGACGGAGTGGAAGCAGGAGGCGTACCGCAGCATCATCGATAAGATGTCCGTGTTTTCGGATAAGTACACCTCTTATAATTCCGCCAGCAACCTGATGTCCAGCAGCTTCTTTAACCAGGCCGTCACCACCGTGGCCAAGGGGGCCAACGCCTCCAAGGTGTCCGCCGCCGGCCGGACCAGCAGCAGCGTTTCCCTCAACGGGGTGAAGCAGCTGGCCACCTCCGCCCGCTATGCCATCAGCGGCAGCAGCATCGATAAGCTCATCAGCAGCTCCGCGGCCGGCAAGACCACCTCCGCCCTGGCCCCCGGGTCCTTTGACCTGGACCAGCCCCTGGACGTCAGCACGTTCAGCGGCAATATGACCTTGGCCTACGGCGGCTCCGACGCCCGGACCTATCTCACCGTCACCTTTGACGAGACCATGATTTTCAAAGATGACCCGGCGGACATGGAGGGCGGAAAGACCGCCGCCCAGAAGCTGGCCGACGAGATCAACAACCAGCTCAAAAAGCAGACCGTCACCATCGGCAACAGCAGCTATACCGGCGACGAGCTGCTGGATAAGGTGGTCAAGGCCGAGGCGGGACCCAACGGCACCATCGGCTTTACCGACAGCAAGAAAAACGGCGTCTATATCAGCAGCGCCAGCGAGAGCATCCAGAAGGTGCTCATGTGCGGCACAAAGCCCGGCACGGGCGTGAAGAGCCTCAGCGGTATCTTCATGTACGGCAGCGAATCCCTGGTAAAGCAGGAGAAGAGCGCCACCGATTACCTCTCCGAGACCTCCATGTCCATCACCCTGGACGGCGTGACCAAGAGCTTCAAAATGCCCACCCGGGACGAGATGCTCAAGAGTCTGGACGATATGGCGGCGGAGGGGAAGAACATCCCCTACCTCAAGGAGCTGAAGGAAAAGATCGCCAACGGCGAGGAGCTCAAGAGCGCCGCGAGCCGCCAGTGGCGGGACGAGGCGTATGTCAAGGCCCTTCAAACCAAGATTGACGACGCCTTTGGCAAGGATAAGCTGACCGTCAGCGACGCGGCGAAGGCCAGTGACGGCAAGGAGGGCATCCAGTTCCAGTTCACAGCCAAGGAGGGCTCCACCTTCGAGATCAAGGCCGACAAGAACAAGATTCTGGGCCTGGGGGACAGCGGCACCAACAGCTATCTGGACACCAGCAGGACCATCAAGGACCTTCTGGGCGAGGAGGGGCTGAAGGGCCTGGTCTCCAAAGAGCAGGAGAAGAAGGACTCCAAGGGCAACGTGCTCAGGGACGAGGATGGCAACCCCATTATGGAGACCGTCTACAGCTTGGACGTCAATGGCGTGCATGTAGGCGACTTCACAGAGGATACCTCCCTCTCCACCCTCATCACGCAGATCAACAACAACAAAGACGCCGGCGTCAGCGCCAGCTATTCCAAGACCACCAACGAGCTGGTCTTCACCGCCAAAAAAACCGGCGCGGCGGAGGGCATCAAGTTCGAGGGGCTGTCCGCCGCCCTGTTTGGGGACCCCTCCGCCGATGGGGCGGACTATGTGGCCGGTACGGACGCGGTTTTCTCCGCCACCATCAACGGCAAGGAGATGGAGCTGACCCGCGCCTCCAACACCGTGGAACTGGACGGCATGAGCGTCACGCTGAAGGATACCTTCGGCTATCAGGCGGACGGCTCTCTGGACCCCGCCGCAGAGAAGGTCACCTTCGAGACCAGCAGCGATTCTGACAAGATCGTGGACGCCGTCAAGGCCATGGTGGAGGATTACAACGCCATGGTGACGGAGCTCAAGAACGCCTATTCCACCCTGCCTCTTCAGCGGAGCAACAAGCAGTATTATGAACCCCTGACCGACGAGGACATGGAGGACATGTCGGAGAGCTCCATCAAGGCCTGGGAGGATAAGGCCAAGACCGGCATCCTCTTCGGCGACAATGACCTTGCCACCCTCTACAAGCGTCTGACCTCCGCCATCTCCATGGTGGGACAGGACGGCGCGGATTTGAAGGCCGCGGGCATCACCACCAGCTACGCCGACGGTCTGACCACGCTGAAGCTGGACGAGAAAAAGCTGCGGGAAACCCTGGAGAGCGACCCCGACCGGGTCCGGGACATCTTCAGCAAGAGCACGGAGACCGGCGCCAGCTCCAACGGATTGATGCAGGCCATCAAGGCCCCCCTGGACCTGTACGGCAAGACCAGCGGCGGCAAGGGCATTCTGGTGGACAAGGCGGGCTCTGTGCTGGCGCCCAGTACGCTGTATACCAATACAATTCAAAAGGAACTCAATCGGATTGACGAGCAAATCGAGAAGTGGGAGGATAAGATGAGCGACCAGGTGGACTACTACACCAACCAGTTCACCCGGCTGGAGCAGCTGGTGCAGCAGATGAATTCCCAGAGCTCCTACTTCTCCCAACTGATGATGGGCGGTTAATAAAAAGGCGGTGATCCACAGACAATGGATATGAAAGGCTTCCAGCAATACAAGGAGCAGAGCATCAACACCATGACCCAGGGCGAACTGCTGCTGCTGCTGTATGATGAGCTGTACAAACGTCTGGCTCAGGGGGAGCTCATGCTGGACCAGCAGAACTACGAGACGTATGAAGCCGCCTTGGAGCGGGCCGTCGCGATCATCGAGTACCTGGACGCTACGCTGGACCGGCAGTATCCCATCAGCAGGAATCTGGCGCAGCTTTACGAGTATTTCACCTATGAGCTGGGCCGGGCGAAGATTGGCCGCCGCAAGGAGGTCTTGTCCCACGTGAAAACCATGGTGGGCGAACTGCGGGACGCCTTCCGCCAGGCGCAGAAGAGCGGAGACTCAGGAAAGTAGGGATATCATGGACGCAGCGGCGCTTTTGGACGCCCACGTACAGCTCAAACGCATTTACGCCGCATTGAACGAGGCCCTGGACCTGACCCGCCAGCTGGCGGAGGCGGTGGACCGGGATGACCAGATCACCGTGCAGATGCTGGTCTCCATGCGGCAGGAACCCACCGACAAGCTGGCCAGAGCCCATCAGGCGCTGGACCAGCAGCGGCAGGCTCTGCCCCCCGCCGCGCAGGACCGCCTGAGCGCCCTTTTAAAAGGCGGGGAGGCGGAGACGGAGGCAGAGATTCCGCTGGCCAATCAGATCGGTTTGAACCGGCGGGTTTTAAAGCAGCTGGTGGAGCTGGACCGGGTGGTCAACCGTAAGCTGACGCGCGAAAAATCCATCTATCCATCATAAGAATGCGAAGAGCCGGAGTCCCGGCTGGCCTGTCCGGCCGGGCTCCCGTCTTTGCGCGCATATGGACGGACAGCGGCTGGAAATCCGAAGAATTCAAGACTACGGGAGCGCAGACTATGCCCACAATCACGCTGGAAAACGTAACAAAGCGCTATAAGCTGGACCGAAGACAGCAAAAGGAGAACAAGGGCAAGAAGTTTGAGGTCGGCGTAGAAAATGTGGACCTTACCATTAAGCAGGGGGAGTTCGTGTTTGTCGTCGGCAGCAGCGGCGCGGGAAAGACCACGCTGCTGGACCTGATCTCCGGCAAGGTGAAACCGGACAAGGGCTCGGTCTGCCTGGACAAGAAGGACCTGGGGAAGCTGATTCCCTGGAGCCAGAACCGCATGGCCATCTTGTTTGGAAAAGTCCAGCAGGAGCACAGCCTGATTCGAAAGATGACGGTGGAGGAAAACCTCTGGATTGCCGCCCAGGTGGGCCGGCGCCGCTTGGAAAGCGGCAAGCATGTGGAGATGCGGGTGAAGAAGGTGCTGGGCCTGGTGGGCATGCGGGGAGTGGAGAACCGCTATCCCGTGGAGATGTCCATCGGGGAGTGCCGCCGGGTGGAGCTGGCCCGGGCCCTGATCAACAGCCCCCCCATCCTGGTGCTGGACGAAATCACGGCCAATCTGGACGACGACAACATCTGGGACATGTTTCAGCTTTTGCAGGAGGTCAACCGCATGGGCACCACGGTCATCATGGCCACCCATGCCAGCCGCTATGTGAACATCATGCGCCGCCGGGTGGTGACGCTGGTGGATGGAAAGATTTTCGGCGACGTCGAGAAGGGAAGATACGGCGATGTGGTATAGCCCCGAAGCCGATGATCATAGATTCGATACAAAGATCATGGATTGAAAGAGGAGGAAGACTCAAAATGATTAAAAACATGAAGGTCAGGAAAAGCCTGGTCATGGGGTATGGAATTACCATTGCTGTCTCCGCAATCATTATCATCACCTCTCTGATCTTGATGAACATGCAGAAGAGCCAGTATACCGACATTCTGGAGCGGTATGTCGAGTCCAATCAGACGGTTTCGGAGTGCCGCATCAGCTACAACATCGCCGCCCGCAGCCTGCGGGACGCGGTTTTGTCCGGCGATATGAGCAGCCTGGACACCACCAACAGCAAAATCAGCCAGCTGAAGGAGGAACTGACGGAGCTGAACAGCATCTATCCTCTGGAGGACAAGACGGAGCTGAACAACTTTGTCAAGCTGGTGGAGGACTGGGAGGAGGAAGCGAGCACCATCAGTCAGACGGCCCGGACAAACCAGCAGAAGGCCGCCACCATGATCGTGGAAAGCTGCACGCCCGCCCTGACGCAGGCCGCTGCGGCCGGCGACACGCTGGCCGCGAAGCTCCAGGCGGAGCAGGCCAATATTATTGACCGGCAGAGCATGATTTCCAATATTGCCATGATTATCATTATTGTGGCCATGGTCATTGCCACCCTCGTTGTCCTCCGCATCGCCCTTCTCATCATTAAGAGCATCGTGATCCCCGTCGAAAAGGTCCGCGTTGCCCTGGTGGGCTTCAGCGAGGGCAAGCTGGATATCCCCGTGGACTATGAGAGCACCAGCGAGCTGGGCGAGATGTGCGACGCGCTGCGCACCAGCCAGAAGGTTCTGGATGGGGTCATCAAGGATACCTGCCGCCTTCTGGAGGAGATGGGCGACGGAAACTTCAACTGCCGCACCCAGGTGGAGCAGCTGTATGTGGGCGAGCTGAGCAGCATGCTGAAGTCCATCCGCGTCATTAACCGCAGTCTCAGCGACACCCTGGCGCAGATCAACCTCAGCGGCGAGCAGGTCTCCTCCGGGTCCGACCAGGTGTCCACCGGCGCCCAGGCCCTGGCCCAGGGCGCGACGGAGCAGGCCAGCGCCGTTCAGGAGCTGTCCGCCACCATCGCCGAGATTTCCAGCCGCTCCCAGAGCAACGCCAAGCGCAGCGAAGAGGCCATTGACCACTCCAAGAACGCCGACCTCCGGGTGCGGGAGAGCGCCGATTACATGGAGGAGATGGTGAAGGCCATGGAGAAGATCTCCAGCTCCTCCGAGGAGATTGGAAAGATCATCGCCACCATTGAGAACATTGCCTTCCAGACCAACATCCTGGCCCTGAACGCCGCCGTGGAGGCCGCCCGGGCGGGCAGCGCCGGCAAGGGCTTCGCCGTGGTGGCGGATGAGGTTCGGAATCTGGCCACCAAGTCCGACCAGGCCGCCAAGGCCACCAAGGAGCTGATTGACAACTCCATCACCTCTGTCCAGGACGGCAGCGAGATCGTCAAGCGGGTGTCCGATTCCCTGAGCAAGACTGTGGAAGCGACCAACGAGTCCATGGCCGCCCTCCAGGAGATTGCCAAGGCGGTGGAGGAGGAGGCCGAGGCCATCGCCCAGGTCACCGAGGGTATTGACCAGATTTCCTCCGTGGTGCAGACCAACTCCGCCACGTCCGAGCAGTCCGCCGCCGCCAGCGAGGAGCTGAGCAGCCAGGCCTCCCTGATGAAGGACCTGCTCTCCAAGTTCCGCCTTCTCAGCGATAGCACTTCCGGCAGCGTCAGCTACAGCGCCGCGCCCAGCTATTCCGACGACGGCGGGGACGACGTCTATGACAGCGGTTACAGCAGTGCGGGCGGCAGTCCCTTCAGCAAATATTAAGACGCGAGCTGCCATGGAATGACCGCAGGACCTCTCGCGCCATTCCGCGCTGGCAGTAGAGTTCCCTGCCATGATTGCCAGAAGGCGGTTCGGTGCCGCCTTCTGGCATCATTTGTGCCCCCCCTTTGAGAGGGAGACAGGAAAAGGAGCGTCTCGTTATGAAGGATTTCAGAGCCCAGGAGCGGGATATGATTTTCGCCCTGGATATCGGCACCCGCAGCGTTGTGGGCGTGGTGGGAAAGCCCTCCGGAGGCCGGTTTAAGGCCATGGAGATCGAAATGGCCGAGCATGGCAGCCGGGCCATGCTGGACGGCCAGATTGACAACATTCAGCAGGTGGGCGCCTTGGCCCGGACCGTGACGGAGCGCCTGGAGGAGCGTCTGGGCGTTCGCCTGGAGCGGGTGTGTGTGGCCGCCGCCGGACGGGCCCTGCGGACCCAGAGCGGCAGCTTCGCCCTGGATTTGAGCGACGAAAAGAGCATCACCGCCGAGATGATCAGCCGGCTGGAGGCCGGGGCCCTCTCCGCCGCCGAGGATGCGCTGCAAGTGGAGGACGAGGTGCGGCGGCAGTTCTTCATGGTGGGCTACACCGTGGCGCAGTACCGGCTGGACAATTATCCCCTCTCCTCCCTGCTGGACCACAGCGGCCAGAAGGCGGAGGCGGACGTGGTGGCCACCTTCCTCCCCGGCGAGGTGGTGGAAAGCCTGTATGCCGCCATGCGGGCGGCGGGCCTCCAGGTCTCCAGTCTGACGCTGGAGCCCATCGCCGCCATGAACGCTGCCATTCCGGCGGAGCTGCGCCTTTTAAACCTGGCCCTGGTGGACATCGGGGCGGGCACCACGGACATCGCCGTCTGCCGGGATGGCAGCGTCACCGGCTATACCATGGCCACCATCGCCGGAGACGAGATTACCGAGGCCATCATGCGGGCCTATCTGGTGGACTTCCAGACCGCCGAGGAGATGAAGCGGAACCTCCGCCCCGGAGAGGACGCCCACTATACGGACATCCTGGGCCTAGAGAACACCGCCACCTTCGAGGAGATTCACACCGCCATTCAGGAGCCCATGGGCCGCCTGGCGGAGGCCATTGCCGCCCAGGTGGCGGAGCTCAACGGCGGCGCGCCCTCGGCTTTGTTCCTGGCGGGCGGCGGCAGCAAGCTGGACGGTCTCCGGGAAAAGGTGGCGGCCAGCCTGGGTATGGACGAGCGGCGGGTGGCCATCGCCGGGAGCAACTATTCCAAAAGCGCCTTTGCCGATGAGATCGACCTGAACAACCCGGAGTATGCCACGCCCCTGGGCATCGCCGTCTCCGCCGCCCTGGGTCTGCTGAACGACAGCTATGTCATCACCCTCAACGGCGAGACGGCCAAGCTCTTCCGCAGCGGCGTGCTGACCGTCCGGGATATTTTGCTGATGAACGGGTATACCTACGCCGACATGCTGGGCCGCTCTGGCCGAAACCTGGGCGTGACCCTCAACGGCAGGCATATGATCCTCCGGGGCGAGCCCGCCGTTCCCGCCATTCTGCGGGTGAACGGAGAGGAGGCGGCCATCACCACGGTGGTCCACGCGGGGGACAGCATCCGCTTCCAGCCCGCCCGCAGCGGCGCGGACGCCGCCAAGACCCTGGGAGAGCTGCTGGGGAAGGACTTCTCCGGCCGGGTGCTGCTGAACAACCAGGAGGGGGACTTCAAAACGCCCCTCCGCCAGGGCGACGTCGTCCTGACCCTGGAGGGCCCCGGCGGTATGACGCCGCCGCCCGAACCGGAGGAGGAGCGTGTCCCCGCGCCTTCTCCCGCGCCAGCTCCTGCGCCTGCCCCGCCTCCTCCGCCGGAACCCCTCCCTGCCCCTGCGGAGACGCCGGCTATAGAAACGCCGGCTCCGAAGCCGCTGGTCCGCAAGCGGGAGGTGGAGATTCTTCTGAACGGACAGCCTATGGTTCTGCCGCCGAAGGAGAACGGACAGC
This sequence comes from uncultured Oscillibacter sp., assembly GCF_910579365.1. Lineage (GTDB taxonomy): Bacteria > Bacillota > Clostridia > Oscillospirales > Oscillospiraceae > Oscillibacter. The sequence continues at coordinate 39,923 of NZ_CAJTUX010000008.1, read as the reverse complement.
CCTATTATCTGATGGACCTGCTGGAGCGCTCCGGCGTGGATTTCGGGCAGCTGGAGGGGCCGGTGCATCTGCTGGTAAACGGAGTGGAGTGCGGATTCAGCCAGGCGGTGAAGGACCGGGACACCATCATCATTCGCTGAGCGGACGGTGTGAGTATAGGAGAGTGAAGCATTGAAACAGGATAAGGCGGAAAAGATCATACAAAAGGCCGAGCGCAAGGCGCAAAAAGCCGCCCAGCAGGTGGAGGCCGCCGGCAGAAAGGCCGAGGCGGCCAAGCAGAAGCAGGCGGCCCAGGCGGAGAAAAAGGCGGCCCGGGCGGTGCAAAGCGCCGAAAAGAAGGCGGCAAAGCAAACCAAGAAGGCGGAGCAGGCCACGAAGAAGGCGCAGAAAGCCGCCCAGAAGGCGGCGGAGAAAAAGGCCAAAGTTGTGGCGAAGACCGCCGCCAGCGCCGTGGAGGGCGAGGAGGGCGGCAAGCCCAAGAAAAAGGGAAAGAAAAAGCTGCTGCTCCTTTTGCCGGTGGTGATTGCGGCAGTGGCTGTGGGCGCGTTCTTCTTTCTGAAGGGCGGCGGCGAGGAGGAGGAAGAGGCTCCGCCGGAGCCCATTGCCGCCCCCTATGAGTACATACTCAAAGAGAACGAGGTGCCCATCACCGCCCTGCCGGTAACCGGGGAGCAGGTGCTGGTCTATCGGGAGGAGCTTGTGCCGGAGCCTCCGGCGGAACCGGAGGGGACCGGCGAGGCAGACGGCGAAGAAGGAGAGGCCGCCGCCGAACCTGCGGAGGAGACGGAGGCCTTTACCAAAATTCTCTACCGCTATGAGGGGCTGCAAAATGCCGGCAGTCTGGCCTCCGCCTACGCAGCGCTGATGACCACCGAGGACGCGGGTTTCTCCGCCGTGGATGAGACCCTTCTGCGGATTGACCTTCCGGAGCTGGGGGAGAGCGGCTCCGTCCAGCTGGCCCGGAACGTGCCCGAAAATGAGGACGGAAGCGGCGGCGGCGTCCACTCCCTGCTGTTGGACTGGAGGGGCGACACCTGCACTGTGACGCTGGATATGCCCGAGGGCCGGGTGCGGGATCCCAAGCCCGCCGCGCAGATGCCCAGCGCGCCCAGCCGCGGACTGGCGGACCTGGAGGCGATGCACCCGTCCAAGCTGGGGCTTCCCGGCGAGTCCATGGAGTCCTATGAGCTGATGCCCCAGGAGGGCTCCGTCCGCATTGCCGAGACCACCTGCATGCGGGTAAACATCTACGATGAAGACAGCCAGATCGCCGGAAGCGTCTTCCTGTCCAATGATGGCCGCCTCTATAAGCTGGACGAGGCCGCCAACGCCGTGGTGGAGCTGGACTGGGAGTAATCGGGCAGCAGCTTGAGACTGCCGGGCAGTCCGGCCAGGCGGTAGGCCGTCCGGCCCGAGGCTGCGGCCAGCAGGGGGGCCAGATGACTCTCCAGCACGCAGACGGAGGAGCGGACGGAGAGGGCGTCCTCCCCAGGCGTCAGCGCCTGGGCGGTGTCCTCCTCCACCTGGAGAATTTCCAGGCCGTACTCCCTGCCAAGGGCCTGAATCTGCTTGACGGTGACGGCCTGACGGGCTTCGCTGTCCAGACGGTGAAAGCCAATGATGCCGCTGAAGCGGCCCGCGATTTCCTGAAGCACGCCGAGGCGCACCATAGCCCGGCGTGCTTCTTCGTTTTCCCGGAAGAGCCGCTCCGCCAGTTCTGCCGGCGTGGCCGGTTCCGCCGGAGTTTCCGAATCCGGGGGAGGGAGCCGGTGGGGGGAGAAGCCCAGGGGACGTCCCCCCGCCGCCGTCAGGTCCGCGTTGGAGGTGAAGACGAACACGCAGCGGCGGAAGTCCAGCTCCCGCCCGCCGGCGTCGTCGGCCTTGTGGGCAGTGCAGCGCCCCTCGTCCAAGATGGACATGAAGACCTTCAGCACCTCCGGGTGGGCCTTCTCCAGCTCGTCGAACATGAAGACGGTGCAGGGGTTCTGCCGCACCGCCTCGAAGATGGGCTGGTCCTCATAGCCCACGTAGCCCGGCGGCGCGCCGGTGAGCCGGTGGACGGAGTGGGGCTGGGTGAAGGTGTTCAGCTCCGTCCAGACAAATTGAAACCGCCTGCCGCAGCAGCGCTCCAGCGCCGGAGCCAGGGCCTTGCCCAGTTCCGACTTTCCCACGCCGGTGGGACCGTGAAAGATCAGGGACAGAGGCCGGGCCGGGGCCCGTTTTCCCGCGTGGCTGTACAGCCGGAAGGCGGCGGCCTCCACCGCCTGGGACTGTCCCAGTACATGGCGGCTCAGCTCCTCCCGAAGTCTGCGGTAGAGAAGCGGCCAGGGGGAGAGCGGCGCGGAAGACGGGACCGCCGGTTCCGCCGTCAGCACCGGGGGGCGGAAGGGCCGGGGCGCTTCCGCCACCTCCCGCCGGAGGGAGGAGAGGCGGGCGCTCATAGCCTCGAAGCTGTCAAAGCGCCAGAGGCTTCTTGCAAAGAGGGCGGCCAGCACCGGACTCTTCCCCCGGTAGACCACCGCGGGACGCCAGTAAAGCAGATATCCTTTCTCCCGCTTCAAAAAGCCCAGCACCGCCTGCCGGGGGACGCAGCCCTCCGGCATCCGGCAGTCCGGGAATTCGTAACTCCGGCCTTGGGCCCCCAGGCCGTCGATGCAGCGGCGCAGCGTTTCCCGAACCTCCGGCGTGCCGGTGCAGAATTGTGAAAAGGTGACGCTCATCTGAAACCTCCGCTTTTGTGAGTTTTTACCAGTATTGCCGGAAACGGAGAAATTTAAAATCGGGCGCAAAGAAACCGTGCGCACCGCGAAAGCGGTGCGCACGGCGACTTTGTATAGAGGCTTACTGATCCCGGCGGGCCTGGAGTACTTTACGCTGGAGCGTAAAGATGGCCTGAAGCAGCCGGTCCTGCTCCCGGGGGGAGAGGTCCGTAAACTGACAGCCGTACTCGTACTTTTTTACGGGGCTGGCGGTCTGGGACCGGACCAGGATGCGGGTTACCTGACAGGTGAGCAAAAAGGGCTCTTCATTCGGCAGCAGAGCGGCCTCCAGCCGGAAGGCGCCTCCCAGCTCGATGAGCTTATCCGTAATCACCCGGGCGCCGCCGGCGCTGACGTCCAGCACCTTGCAGGAGAATTTCTGCCCCTTGGAGGAGGTGATGGGATAGACCCAGCCGCTCACGCCAGTGTTCTGGCGGAAAAAGCTGCGGTTTTCGCTGTTTTGCAGGTATTTCAGCTTTTCTACACGCCAGAAGTCAAAGCTGTTTTGGCTGACGATACCGTTGAGGGTGAAGGCGCTGCCATCTCTCTGGAAGACCCGGAGCTTTACCGGCTGGTTGTAGAGCGCCCGGGGGAGATAGCCCCCCGCCTCCGCCCGGAGCTCCAGAAGGTCGCGGCCGAGGACGCGGAGCTTGCCCACGAAAATCAGGGCGTTGGCCGGGGTCAGCACTTCCACCTTCATGCCGCTGTATAGGTCCGGCAGAAAGTCCTGGTTTGCTTGGGAGGACCGGTCCTCCTCCGTCCGTTTCAGGAGCGATTTGAAGATACTCATGATCCCGTCTCCTTCCTTATCTTACCGGGACAGAACCCGGTGGAGAATGACCGCCATCTCCGCCCGGCTGATGGCGGCGGTGGGATTGATGCGCATGTTGGCGGTTCCCCGGACGGCACCCATTTGAATTAGCGCGGCCACGGAGGAACGGGCGTGGGCGGAGACCTGCCCGCCGTCGGCATAGGCGGCGAGGAGGGAGCTGTCCGCCGTGGAGACGGGCTGCCCCGCAGCCTCCATGGCCCGGCAGATCATGGTCATGGCGCTTTGCCGGGTGATGGGACGGTCCGGCTGGAAGCGGCCGTTGTTCCCCTGGACGATGCCCAGGTCCCTGGCGGAGGCCACGGCTCCGGCGTAGACGCTGCCGGCGGGCACGTCGGGGAAGCCAGAGCTGCCGGTGGTGGGGAATTGGAAGGCCCGGCAGATCATCAGCGTGAACTCCCCCCGGCTGATCTGCTGGCCGGGGCGGAAGGTGTTGTCACTATAGCCGGTGGTGATGCCGCTGGAGCGGAGGAACTCAATGGAGGGCTTCGCCCAGTCCCAGCCGGCGGCTACGTCGGTAAAGGGGGTGTAGCAATAGAAGTTGGAGAGCTGAACCTCCACCGTGCCGGCGTAGCTGCCGCCCTGGACGTCGTAGGCGGTATAGGGAATGACGATGGTCCCCTGATACTCCGCCCTGGGAACGTAGCTGAGCTGGCCCAGCTCCTGTACGCCGTAGCGGGTGACGCTGCTGGCGCCGGTGCCGGTATGGCCAGGGCCGCTGTAGTTCTGGTACAGGTGGCCCACGGCGGGCAGGGTGCTGAACTGAACGTAGGACAGCGCGTTCCCCAGGGCCGTCTGGCAGGCGTTCTGGAAGTCCAGGGCCCGGAAGGAAATGGGCGCGGAGCTTCCGGTGTAGCGGATGGTGGAGCTGGCGCCGGTGGCGGAGGAGGAAACCTGAATTTCCACCGTACCGGAGAAGGAGTCCCCCCGGGTGCTGTAGCCGGTGTAGCCGAAGGTGACGGTGCCGGCGGTGGAGGAGGCGGCGAAGCTCACGTCGCCGATCTGGCGGCTGCCGCCGGAGCGGTAATAGCCTGTGCCGCTGCTGACCGCCGTGCCGGTGCGGGTGCTGGTGCTGTACTGATAGTAGAGCGTACCGTACCGGGAGGCGGGCAGGTCGAAGCGGACATAGTTCAGCGTGTCCCCCGTGGCGCTGCGGCAGGCGGTGTTGAAGTCCGCGGCGTCAAACCGGACGGAGCCGCCGGTGACGGTGGAATAGCTCACCGTGCGGCTGGAGGAGGCGCTGCCCACCGCGATGGTGACGGTGCCGTCAAAACGGGAGCCGTTGCTGTCGTACCCGTCGAAGGGAATGGAGACGGTGCCGTCATACCCGATGGCGGGGGAGAAGGTGACGCTGGAGAGGGAGGGCGAGCCGGAGCGGTAGTAGTCCGTGCCGGTGGAGACCCGGGTGCCGGTGGAGCTGGAGCTGACATAGTTGTAGTACAGCGTTCCGGCGCTGGAGGAGGGCAGACGGGTGAAGCGCACCCGGTTCAGCGTCCGGCCGTTGGCCTGGCGGCAGGCGTCGTTAAAATCCTCGGCGCTGAAAGTGACGGTCTGGTTCCGAGGGGTGGAGTAGTGCACGGTCCCCAGGCTGTCGTCCACATGGATGACCAGATTGCCGCTGAAGGTGGCGCCGGAAGTGTTGGTCCCGGTAAAGGGGATGGTGACGGTGCCGCTGTAGTTCCGGGCGGGAACAAAGGTGATGTTGGAAATGCGGGGCGTGGAATTCCGGTAGTAGTTCCGCCCGGTGGAGACCCGGGTGCTGGAGCTGCTGGTGTAGTTCAGGTACAGAATGCCCGCGCTGGAGGAGGGGAGACTGTCAAAGCGGATGCGGTCCAGAGTGCCGTTGGTGGCCCGCTGGCAGGCGGTGTTGAAGTCGGCGCCGTTGAGCTCCAGCCGCTGGTTCAGGCCGGTGGAGTACTCCACATCCCGGCTCTCGGAGCCGTCGGGAGAGTAGACCGTGACGGTGACGGTGCCGGTATAGGAGGCGCCGGAGCTGTCGGTGCAGCGGTAGGCGATGTCCACGTCCCCGATATAGCCCTTGGCGGGGACGAAGGTCACCTGATCGATGGAGGGATTGCTGGTGGCGTAGTACCGGGTGGCGCTGTCCACCTTGGGGGAGTACTGGCCGGTGGGACTGTAGTTGTAGTACAGGGTTCCCCGGCTGGAGGAGGGCTGCTCAAAGGTGACGTGACGGATGGCCTGACCATTCCGGCCCCGGCAGATAGCGGAGAAATGCTCCGCCGCGAAGGTGACGGGCTGGTCCATGGCGGTGGAATAGGTCACGTCGCCGGTGGCAGTGGCCTCAATGCGGATGGTGCCGGTGAAGGCGGTGCCGTTGGTGGAGACGGCGTTGTAGTCCACCACGGCGGTGCCGCTGAAGCCGGAGTTGGGGACGAAGGTGATGTCCCGCAGGGCCATCTGCCCCTGGGCGGTGGGCTGGTAGTAGTACCGCTCCGTGCCGCCCACGCCGTGGTTGGGCGCGTCGGGGGAGTTGAACCGGTAGTACAGGACGCCGTTCTTGGTGGAGACCTTCAGATTATACACGTTGTCCAGGGGGCCCCCGGCCTTGGCCTGGGAACGGCTGTTCAACTCGCTGACGACGCTGGAGAAGGAGTAGGAGGGGCTGGAGCCCATGTTGACGGTGATGGCGTCGGCCACGTCCTCCGTCACCCGGACCTTGAAGCTGGCGCTGTAGCCGGTGCCGGCGGCGGCGGCGGTGATGATCGCGTTCTCACCGGGATAGTTGGCGGTGACCCGGCCGCCGATGACCTGGGCCACGGTGTTGTTGGTGCTGTCCCAGTTGATGGTCCGCAGGCGGGCCTGACCATAAGCCGAGACGGTGACGCTGATGTCCCGGTACTGGAAAAGCTCCACCACGGTGTCCGGCGTAAGCTGCACCGTGGTGCCCACGCCGCCGGTAGAGGATTTTTTGACATAGCTCAAAAGCAGGCCGGAGACCTCAATCTCCCGGACGGCAGTGGGCCCGTCGGACCCGCCGGCCTGGGCGGTGATGACGGCCTTGCCCGGCGAGACGCCCTTGACCACGCCGTCCTGCCCCACGGTGGCGACGGAGGTGTCGCTGGAGGACCAGGTGATCTTCCGGTCTGCCTCCAGAGCGTTGGTGGGATAGGCCTCGGCGGTGAGCTGGAAGGTCTTGCCCGGGTCCACGTATTTAAATTCGTCGCTGGTGCGGCTGGTGATGGCCACGCTGGTGACGGCGGGGGGCTGGGCGGCCACCACGCGGATCAGGCAGCTGTCGGCGGCGCCGGGGTTGTTGCTGGAGGTGACGGTGATGGTGGCGGTGGTTCCCACCGCCGTGGTGGAGGGAACGGAGACCACCGCGGTGCCTCCGGTGCTGCTGGGGACCACTTTCACCGCGCTGTTGGAGCTTTTCCAGGTGAGGAACTTATCCGCCGCGCTGCTGGGGATGACCGTGGCGGTAAGGGTGAGACTGCCCCCCACGGGAATGGAGACGGCGCGCTGGTCGAGCTCCACGGCGGTGACGCCGGTGGGCGGCGCGGTGACGGTGAGATTGCAGTAGGCGAATTTCCCACCCGCCCCGGCGGAGATCAGGGCGGTGCCGGCGGAGAGGGCCTGGACGGCGCCATCCTCGCCCACGGTGGCGACGCGGGTGTTGCTGCTGTACCAGGTAACGGTTTTGTCGGCGGCATTGGCCGGAAGGACGGTGGCGAGGAGCTGTTCCTCCTGCCCGACCTCCAGAGAGAGGCTGTCCTTGTTCAGCGAGACGCTGGAGACGGCCACAGGGGGCGGCACCGTTACGGTGACGAAGCACTGGGCCGTAAATCCGCCGTCCTCGGTAGTGACGGTAATGGCGGCCTGACCGGCGGATCTGGCGGAAACCGTGCCATTGGAGACCGTGGCGACCGCCTCGTTGCTGCTGGACCAGGTGACCGCTTGGTTCGTGGCGTCCGCAGGGGCCACGGCGGCGGCGAGGGTCCCCGTGTCCCCGACCTCCAGGGAGAGGGAGGCCGGGTTCAGGGAGACGCCGGTGACGGCGACGGTGGCGGGCGGGTCCGGCTGATCTCCGGGGTCAACGGCGGCGGCGGGAACCGCCAGCAGGGCGGCGGCCAGCGTCAGCGCCAGCAGCAGCGCTCCGGCCCGGCGGAGGAATCGAATTTTCATGTGGCATACACTCCTTTATCCAAAAAGCGAAAAGCAAGAGGGCGGGCGGTATCGCCCGCCCTCGGTGGGCTGAGGGGTCAGTTGCGCACGTTGGTTCTGCCGTCCCAGATGCCGGCAATGGCCGTGGAGGCAAACTCGAACTTGGGCCGCAGGAGACCGTTCTCCTCCACCAGACGCAGCGTCAGCGTCAGGGGGCGGGAGCCCGGGTTGTTGTTCACATCGCAGAGGTTGGCGTCGAAGGTGACGGAGTCGCCGTCGCCGCAGTTTTCAAACTGGATGCGCAGGTCCATGCAGTCCTGGGGGTTGTTGGGGTTGAAGTTGGTGACCCGGCAGAGCATATGGAAGTTGGGGTTGTTGCTGCCCAGCAGGGCCACGCTGCTCATGTAGCGGTTCTGCGGGTCGGCGACGTTCTGCGCGTCGATGATCTGCTTGCGCACCTCGGCGGACTCGCGGTAGTACAGGGCCTCGCTGAAGGTGATGTACAGCGTGCCGCTGTAGCGCTCTGTATAGGCGAGCTGCCGGTCATCCACGGTGTAGATGGTGCCGCTGCTGATGTTGGTGTCCAGCGCGGTGACCTGAGGAGGCGTGGTGTCCGTGTTGCGCAGATAGCGGTTGGAACGGAACGCGTGGCCCGAGGTGCCCTGGCACTGGCCCACGGCCACCAGCCAGTACTCCGCGTTGCCCACCAGATACTGGGAGAAGTTCACGGAGGTCCGCAGGTTGTTCTGGCTGTTCAGGTTCACGGGACCCGCCGCGATGGGGATGGAACCGGCGGAGGAGCCGGAGGATTTGACCACGTTGACAATGGCCATGGTGTTGCTGTTGTCCAGGTTGGCGAAGGCGTCAAACAGCGAGCCGGTCATGCCGCTGGGAGCCTCCATGCGCATGGCCTCCAGAACGGAGAGACTGCCGTAGCTGGCCTGAGCTGCGGAGTTGGAGTCCCAGTTGGGGTTTCCGGGGGCGCAGTCCGCCAGAGTCAGGTTGAAGGGCGCCTGGGTGGTGCCGGCGGTGACCAGAGCGTACCAGACGTCCGCCTCCCGGTTGGACTGGATGATGCCCATGGGGCTGTTCAGCGTCACGGACAGTACGGGCCGGGTGACGGCCTCGGTCTGGAAGCGGAAGGCGTAGACCTTGGACGCGGAGGTGGGATCGTCGCCCTGGAGGACGAAGTAGGCCACATACTCGGAATTGGCGTCCAGTCCGCCCTCAGGGTCGGAGGCGGTGATGTTGATGTTGGTGACGCGGCGGCCGCAGGAGCCGTTGCGGATGATGTAGGACGGACCCACATAGGTGGTGCCGTTGGTGATGGAGGTGGTGGACGGCGGGTTCACGTTGCCCGGGGCCTGAGGATTCAGGCCGTTCGCGTCCCGGAGCTCTCCGCCGGACTGGGGCAGCAGCCGCCAGGTGTCCAGGGTGATGGGGGTTCCGGCGTTGGCGGAGCCGTCGTCCAGGGTGGTGGGAATGTTGTTGACTCTTGTGACCACACAGAAGTACTTGCAGTTGTCCCGGCTGGCCATCAGGTCAATGCTGACGCCGCTGTCCGTGGGGGTGAAGCGGGGATAGTTCTCAATGAAGGTGGGCATTTTGGTGTCAGCGAAGGGCTTGGAAACCTGATACTCCCGGGGGATACCGATTTCCCGCACCGCGTAGTTGCTGTTCTGGTGGGCCTGGTAGGCGCTGGGGGTCAGGTTCTTCCCGGCCAGATTGGTCAGGGAGTTCAGGTCCCCGGCCACCGGCATGATGGTGAGGGTGACGTCCCCGCTCCAGGTCTCGCTATCAGTGGAGTCGCCCCGGCGGGTAATCATGATGCCGTAATCCCGGACGCCGCTGACTTGATTGAGCTGCTCGAAATTGGGCACGCCGCCGCTGGAGCCCAGCAAAAGCTTTGTGATGCTGATGCCGGTGCGGGGCTGCTGGGCGTTGGTGTGAATCTCGGCCTCGCCGCCCAACTGCCGCCAGCCGCTGCCGTCGTTGCAGTAGAGCTTGAAGGCCAGGGACTCGTCAGCCCAGAAGATCATGTCCCAGAGCACCTCGCTGTTGACGTTGGCGGTGCCCTCCGGGGAGAGGCGGAAGTTCATGTCGAAGACCATGTTCTGTCCGCCCACCGTGCCCATGGCGGTGCCGGCGGTGATGTGGAGCCGGGCGTCGATGGTGGTAAAGTCGGGAAGCTGGAAGCCCTCCCGGTTGCCGGCGCTGTTTTGCAGGCGGTTGTGGGCGTCGGAGTTGTCCGCCACGTTGGAGACGACGAAGTAATAGGTCTCGCCGCTGCCCAGGTTCAGGGCGCTGCGGCCTCTGTCCTCCTCATAGGGGAAGGTGATGTACATCTCGCCGCTGCCGGAGGGGTCCCGCTGGACCACGGCCTTGCGGTAGTCGATGACCCAGCTGTCGCCGATGGTGGACTCGTTGTCCGCCGTCCGCTCCGTCACCAGCTGGGGCTGGCCCATGGCGGGGCGGCGGTAGAGCTTGATGTGCTCCCGCAGGAGGTCGGCGAAGACCTTCTGCTTCTCGGCGGAGCCGCCCTGGGCGTCCCGCCAGGCGTCCTCAAAGCTGTCGTACTTCCACTCGCCGGCCTCGTTCCGGGCGGCCAGGACCACCTCGGAGAAGACCAGACGGATGGTGGAGTCCGGGTAGGGAGTGGGGTGGCTCTCCGGGCCGTCGCCGTCGTTGGTGAACTCCTGGGTGACGGTGGGCGCCTCGTTGTCCAGGGTGTTGATCTCCATGGGCGGCGTCAGCGTCTGGGAGTACACGCAGTAGTTCCCGGCGAGGTCCTTGGCCACGTAGTAGAGATCGTAAGCGGTCTGGGGCTGGAGCCCGGCCACGGTGAAGGTGACGTCGGTGGAGGCCTGGTTGGCCCGGATGGGGCCGCCCCGGCGGACCACGTTGGTGCCGGTGCCGTTTTCAATCTGAATCTGCCCCGCAAGACCCGGGTTTTCCTTGTCGATGCCGCTGGCGTAGAAGCTGGTGCCCTGCCGGACCACGGCCCAGTAGAGCATGCCGGGCTCATCCAGGGCGAAGGACAGCTGCACCTGCTGGGCGGCGATGTTGGTGACGGTGAGGTGCTGGATGGTGGGGGGCGTCAGGTCCCGGGTGGTGATCTGAACCCGGCGGACGGCGGAGCTGCGGCCGTTGTCCGCGTCGTTGAGCCAGAGGTAGAGGTTGTAGGTGGTCTGCTCCTGGAGGTGCGAGGAGTTGATGCGGGAGACCAGGAAGGGCGTGTTCTTCCGCAGGCGCACGATGCCGAAGCCCAGGTTTCCGGGCAGGGCTGCGGAGCGGAAGTCCGCCGCTGTGGGGGCCGTGGCGCCGCTGGGCAGCAGAACGTAGTACATCTGGCAGTCCTTGGTGGGCATGACCATGATCTGGGCCACCTGTTCGCCGTCGGCGTCCACGGTGAGGACGGGCTCCTGGGGATAGCCGGTGGCGAAGTTGGGCGTGGAGTCGTCCGGCGTGGTGAAGGCGGCCACTTTCACGGGGCTCCGGTGGCCCCGGGCGTCCACCACCAGGGCGGAGATGTAATAGGAGCCCTCCCGGGTCAGTCCGGTGAGCCGGGCGGTGTACTCCGTGCTGGAGTTGGCGGCGGCGACGGTGCCGCTGCGGATAATCTTGGCGGAGTAGGCGGAGGGGTTCATCAGCTCCTCCTCCCCCAGGGAGCCGTCCATCAAGGCGGTGATGGCCCAGTGGATGGTGCCCTGCTTATTGGTGCTGAACACCGCGTCGGCGGAGGTGGGGGCCACGTTCCGGGCGACAGGATAGCCCGCCAGCAGCCGGGGCTCCTCCGAGGATTCGGCGGCGGAGATGTTGTTCATGTTCTGGTTGTTGATGTTGCCGGTGATGCCGGGGCGGACGGTGATGGTGTCCGGCAGCATGGAGACGTTGGAACCCGGGGCGTTGATGTTCAGATGACTGACGCTGCCCGCGCCGGTGACGGGGGTGCCGGCGTCCAGGTTCAGATTGTTGATGATGGCCCGGTTGTCGATGCTCAGGGTGGTGTTGGTGGCCCGCTCGTCGACGGTGACGGTGCCCGCCACGCCCTGGGCGATCTGGAGGGCGGAATTGGGAGTCAGGTTGGTGACGTCCTTGATGTTGCCCGCCAGCTGGAGCTGGACGCCGTCTTCGCCGTCCAGCCGGATGCTCTTGAGACCCAGGCCGTCCTCCGTCAGGTCCTCCAGATAAGCGGAGGTGCGGACGATGGTGTTGTCAATGCTGGTGAGACCCTCGGCCTGAACGGAGAGGAACTGGTCCGTGAGACTGTCCACCTCCAGGGTGCCGGCGGTGACGTTGCGCAGAATGACGCTGTGGTCGCCCCGCTCCGCCTCGCCGGCGCCGCAGAGGACGATCTTGCCCAGGACGGTGACGTTTTCCAGCTCCACGTTCCCCAGGCCCACGCCGCCGGTGAGATAGAGGTTGCCGGTGATGGTGGTGTCCTTCAGCTTCACGCCGGGGGCGTTGATGGTCAGGTTGCCGTACACGCCGCCGCTGGCCTGTTCGCCGGGCTCCTGTACCAGGGTGCCCAGGGCGCGGACCAGGAAGCAGGCCATCTGGCCCCGGGTGATGTACTGACCGGGGCGGAAGCTGCCGTCGGGATAGCCCTGGACAATGCCCAGGTCCGCGGCCTCCTGCACCAGTCCCCGGCTCCAGCCGCCGATGTCCTGCATGTCGGTGAAGGTGGAATTGGCGGCGCCGGTGACGCCCTGGAGCCGCAGGCTCCGCCCCAGAAGGACGGCGGCCTGCTCCCGGGTCACCGGACTCATGGGGGAGGCGGTGGTGGGGCTGGTGCCGTTGAAGTAGCCCGCCTGATGGGCGATGCTGATGTCCTCGGCGAACCAGTCGTTGGGGGCCACGTCGGTGAAGGTGTGGGGTCCCACCTCCGTATAGCCGAAGGCCCGGTTGACCAGGGTGACGAACTCCGCCCGGGTAATCTCCCGGTCCGCGTTCATATTGCCGGAGGCGTCCCCCCGCATGACGCCCCACTCCCGTACCTGTTCCAGGTAGGGTTCCATCCACTCCGCCGCCTGGGCGGGGCGGGCGGAGAGGGCGGCGCATAGCGTCAGGGCAGCGAGAACCAGGGCCGCCAGCCGGGCGAACCCTGGTACAAAAGCGCGCTGGGCGCGGGCATTTGCCATCATATTGATCTTCCTCCTTTTCTTCAATCCTGAGTGTCGCGGCTTTGCAGCTGGAGGCTGAACACCGCCTCCCGTACCGCGACCTCCTCGTCCTCGCACATGCCGACAAACTTGGTGGCGTACATGAAGCGGCCGTTTTGCAGTTCCTGCTTGCGCAGAACCTCGCACCGCAGAATCACCGGATTCTCCGTGGACGTGACGACGACTTCCATCTGCTCATGCAGCTCCAGCGGACAGCCGGCGTAGAAGGCGATGCCGCCGCAGCTGAGGTCGATGGACTGCACCGGCCGCCGCCCCTGCCAGGGGGAATCGGGGAGGGCGTAAATAAAACTGTCGAACTTCACCGGCACCCGCAGGTTTCTTCGGACCTCCGGGTCCAGGGTGGCGATTTTTTCCAGGAGCACCGTGTCCCCCCGCTGGCGGAGGATGCGGCACTGGACGGGCGGCTCGTCGCTGCTGGAGCTGAAGAGGGTAATCACCTCGTGCCGCATCACGTCGTCCACTTTGTGTTCCAGGACGTTCAGGCGCATGGGGGTGGTCCCCGGCGGGGTGGCCAGCTCGCCGCTGGCCAGGGCGTGGTTCTGGGTGTCCAAAATCAGATAGGTCATGTTGTTCCCTCTCTTTGCGTGTCGCTCTGCGGCGCCTGGCCGCGCTCCTCTTGCTTCTTTTGGAGGTTGCCCGAGGGGTCAAAGTGGAGGAAGTAGACGTAAATCTCCACAATGGCCTGATACAGGCTCTCCGGAATCTCCTGGCCCAGCTGAAGCTGGGTGAGAATGGTGGACAGGGAGTTATCCTCATAAATGGGCACGCCGCAGTCGGCGGCGGTCTCCACGATCTTCTCCGCCAGGTATCCCATGCCGGAGGCCACGATGACCGGCGCGGTGTCCCCTGGGCCGTATTGCAGGGCCACGGCCTTCTTGGCCCGGGTCGTTCCTTCAGATCTTGACATTGACGCTGTTCTTCCCTTCAAAGATTTTGGGGAACACCTCGGTCAGCGTGACCGGGCGGTCCATCCGCCGGACGGCCACCCGGGCGGGCTTGAGATCGTTCCGGGTGAGAATCTGGGAAACGGCGTCTCCGATCTGCTTGGAGAAGGGGACCGCCGTTTCCGGGCAGGCGATTTGCACGTCCACGTCGCTGCCCTGGGCGGTGAGGATGATGTCGAACATGCCCAGGGACTGCACATCCATTTTAAAGAGGAAGCGCATGGTCCGCTTCTGGCCGCCGGCCCGGCCCCCCTGGTCCTCCTCGGCGTCGGGGTCCACCCACAGCTCGGAGAAGAGCATCCGCCCGTCCCACTCCAGAGGCAGGAGATAGTGGTTGATGGGCATGTAAACGCTCTCGTTCACCAGCATGGCGGCGATGAGGTTCTGAAAAGCCTGCTGCACCTCGGCGCTGCCCTCGCCCCGGAAGGCCCGGGCGGCGGCGGAGGCCAGCTGGTTGGAAAACTGAATGGCCCGGGCGCCTCCTTCCCCTGCGGCGCGGCTTTTCAAAAGCAGGAGGAGGGACTGATCGTCGATTCCGCCCAGCTGGCCTTTCAGCGTGCCGTAGCCGCTGAGCTGGTGGAAGCCCTCCAGCAGCTTCTCCTCAGAGCCGTTTTCGTACCGGGCCACGTTCAGCGCCAGCATGGTCAGAAGGGCCCGGGGCGTGCCCATGTCGTGGGTCCGCTCCACATAGGCGGACATATAGGGGAAAATCTCCCGCTGGAGGAGCTGGAGGTTCCCCGCCCGGTTCCCCGCGGCGATGCCGTTTTGGAGCTGCGCCGTCAGGTCCCGGAGCTTCTCCGCCCAGCTGGCGGGCATGGCGTCCGCCATAGACCGAAGGTCCCGGAGGAGGTTGCCCTCGATGTGGCTGGTGGAGTCGAAGTCCACATAGGCCTTCAGAAATTGGAGGATATCCGTCCGCACCCCGTCGGAGGAGGCGCGGTCATAGGCGTTGCGCAGAAGGGCGAAGAGGGCCCCGCCGAAGCGGGTTCCGGTTTTGAACTGGCCCCCCAGGAAGTCCATCAGCTGGGCCTCGTCCATCCGCAGCATCTCCAGCAGGCGGCCCATCTCCTCGGCGATGCCGGAGCTGAGGCCGGAGGAGACGACGATGCCCTCCCGCCCCGAGAAGATGCGGGAGAGGCATTCCGCCAGACTGGGCGTCTCCTTGAGGCGCTGGAGGAAGGTTTGAAAATTGGAGTCGTAGCGAATCCGGCCGTCCCCCTGGAGGTTGCTGTCCTGCTGTTCGGTCCGTCCGTCGGCGCGGACGACCCGGGTGGTATCGGGGACGTTTTGGATTTGCGTGTTTTCGGGGGAGACGGGAATATTCCGGTTGACCGTGCTTTTGTCGTAGCCTGGGACCGGATTGGTGGCGCCGAGCAGATCAGGCATTCTTGACACCTCACAGAAAAAACTTGCCGCTGCTACTTATTTTTTTAGCGCAACAGGTCGATAGTAATGAAAAAGGCTGATAAGGTGGTGTTTTCGTGAGCAACAATGATATTCTCGATATGTACATCTATGAAACCAACACGCTTCTTGAGCAGCTGGAGAGCATTGTTCTGGACGCGGAAAAGGAAAATACATTCTCTCAGGACAACGTCAATGAGATTTTCCGCATCATGCATACCATCAAAGGCTCCTCCGCCATGATGGAATTTGATACGCTGGCCAGGGTTTCCCACCGCATTGAGGATATGTTCTTCCTCATCCGGGAAGGGACGATGTCCGTGGTTAAGGATGAGGACCGCCCCGCGCTCTTCGACGTGATGCTCCACTCCGTGGATTATTTCCGGGAGGAAATGGAGAAGGTGGAGGCAGAGCAGCCCCTTAATATGGATGTCGACAGTTTCCTTGAAAATATTAATAGTTTAATCGCCAAAATTAAGGGGGAAGAAATTCCAGCGGAGCCGGCGCCCAAGGCGGCTCCCGCTCCGGCGGCCCCCGCGCCCGCCGGCGAGGCGGCTCCCGTCCAAACCACGGAGGGCAACGCCGATTTCCCCTATGAGCTGCGGGTCTTTTTTGACGAGGGCTGCGGCATGGAGAACCTGCGGGCCTTCATGCTGGTCACCTCCGTGCAGGGCTTCTGCGCCGATGCGGACTTCACTTACCAGCCCGCCGGAGTGGACGCGGACCCCTCTTTGTCCGAAGTGGTGATTGAAAACGGCTTCCTCCTCCAGTTCCGCAGCGAGGCGGACCGGGCCAGGGCTGTGCCCATCGTGATGACCGCCGGCTCCGTTCACTCTTATGAGGAGCGGAACTTTGCCCCCGCCCCGCCCCCGCCGCCGGAGCCCGCCCCCGCCGCCCAGGAGGCCGCTCCCGCCGCCCAGAAGGCTCCCGCTTCGCCGGCTCCTTCCGCTGCGGCCCCCGGCCAGCAGCACCAGAGCCAGGGTCAGAAGGAGAGCCTGATCAGCGTGGGCCTGAGCAAGCTGGACCAGCTCTCCGCCATCGTGGGCGAGATCGTCATCACGGAGGCGATGGTTACGTCCTCCCCGGACCTCAAGGGTCTCCATCTGGACGCGTTTTCCAAGTCCGCCCGGCAGCTTCGGAAGCTGACGGATGAGCTGCAGGACGTGTCCATGTCCCTGCGGATGATTCCGGTGTCCAACACCTTCCAGAAGATGAACCGCATTGTGCGGGATATGTGCAAGAAGCTCAACAAGCAGGTGAAGCTCACCCTGGTGGGGGAGAACACCGAGGTGGATAAGACCATTGTGGACTCCATCGGCGACCCCATTATGCACATGGTCCGCAACTCCATGGACCACGGCATTGAGGAGCATGTGGAGGACCGCATCGCCGCCGGGAAGGACCCCGTGGGCGAAATCCTTCTCTCCGCCCAGGACACCGGCAGCGAGGTCATCATCCAGATTTCCGACGACGGCGCCGGCGTCAACGACGAGGCCGTTCTGGCCAAGGCCATCCGCAACGGCATCGCCTCTCCCGACGTGGAGTACTCCCACAAGGAGATTTTGAACTTCCTCATGGCCCCCGGCTTCTCCACCAACGTCCAGGTGACGGAGTTCTCCGGACGCGGCGTGGGCATGGACGTGGTGAAAAGCGGCGTGGAGAGTTTGGGCGGCTCCGTCAGCATCACCAGCGAGCAGGGCAAGGGCATGACCACTATTATGCGCATCCCTCTGACCATGGCCATTATGGACGGCATGGAGGTCTCTGTGGGGAATTCCATTTTCACCATCCCCATCAACAACATCCGCTCCAGCATCAAGCTCACGGAGGCGGACATTCTCCACGACTCCGTCAACGGCGAGATGGTCAAGATGCTGGACGGCTACTATCCCGTCATCCGGGCCAAGGATTTTTACAATCTTCCCAGCGGCGCGGAGAAGATGGAAAACGGCATCCTGATGTGGCTGGAATCCGGCGACTGCTCCTACTGCCTGTTTGTCGACGAGCTTCTGGGCGAGCAGCAGATTGTCGTAAAGCCCCTTCCCGCTTACGTCAATAATTTTGACATCAAGAATTACGGCATCACCGGATGCAGCATTCTGGGAGACGGCAATATCAGCATCATCCTTGACGCGGGCGGCCTCTACGCGGCGGCTCGGAACAGTTAAGCGCCAAAGGAGGGAAACGCAATGAGTAATGAAAACATCCTGTTTCAGGTGGAGGAAGACGAGGTGGAGAAGGCCGTTCCCGAGGACGAGGGCGCGGGCAGCCGGAAGCACCTGATCTTTACCGTGGACAATTTGAAGATCGGCATTGACGCCGAGCAGGTGGTGGAGATCATGAACACCTACTCCGCCACCTATCTTCCCATGATGCCGGACTATATCCAGGGCATCTTCAACATGCGGGGCCAGATCATCCCCATCATGGATATCCGTCTCCGCCTGGGAAAGCCCCCTGCGGAGGAAGGCATCCTGATCGTCATCGACTACAATAACAACCAGCTGGGCATTCAGGTGGACTCTGTGGACCTGATGCTGGACATTCCCGTGGAGAGCATCGTCCCCATCCCCTCCCAGAGCGCCCAGAAGCTGGTTTCTGGCATGTGCTCTCTGCCCGACGGCTCCGGCACCATGCTGGTGCTGGACTGCGAGCAGCTGATCGCCCACGGATACGGCGAGTAATCTTCTTCGTAAAAGCGGTGAACAAAACTATGGATACGGAAATGAAAACCGGCGGCGCGTTTGGCCCCATGACGATTTCAGACGCGGACTTCAAGCGGATGGTGAACTTCATCCAGTCCAGCTACGGCATTGACCTGAGCCAGAAAAAGCAGCTCATCACCAGCCGGCTTTCCCCGGCGCTGAAAAAGCTGGGGTACAAAACCTTCGCGGAGTTTGTCAACCACCTTCTGGACAAGAAGGAGAACGACGAGGTCACCTTGGTTCTCAACAAGCTGACCACCAACTATACCTTCTTCATGCGGGAGAAGGAACATCTGGACTATTTCTGCAATAATATTATTCCGGAGATCGTCCGCCGCCACGAGCGCGACAAGACCCTTGCCATCTGGAGCGCGGGCTGCTCCAGCGGAGAGGAACCCTATAACATCACCATGTTCCTCTACGATTATCTGGGTCCCCGAGCCAAGGAGTGGGACACCCGCATCCTGGCCACGGACATTTCGGCCCAGGCGCTGGCCAGCGCCCGGCGGGGGACCTATAACCTGCCGGACACCATCCCGCAGGACTGGAAGCGGAAGTATTTCACCCCCAACCGGGACGGCACCCATACCGCGTCTCCCGCCGTGAAGAACAACGTGATCTTCCAGACCTTTAACCTGATGGACCCCATCCGTTTTCGCCGGAAGTTCGACGTGATCTTCTGCCGGAACGTGATGATCTATTTCGATCAGCCCACCAAGGATGCCCTGGTCCGCCGGTTTTACGACGCCACCGTCCCTGGCGGTTATCTGCTGATCAGCGCCTCGGAAAACCTGAGCCAGAACGCGCCCTATCGCCGTTTGGCTACGGCGACCTTCCAAAAATAACAAGGAGGTGGTTCCCTCACGATGGAACTGGGGAAAAAAATCCGCGTCATGGTGGTGGATGACTCCGCCCTGGCCAGAAGTCTGATTATCAATGGGCTCTCCGCCCACCCAAGAATCGAGGTGGCGGGCTACGCCATCAACACGCTGGATGCGAAGCAGAAGATTCCCCGCCTGAAGCCCGACGTCATCACCATGGATGTGGAGATGCCGGGGCAAAGCGGTATTGACTTCCTGAAGGAATACATGCCCAGCAACCCGGTGCCGGTGATTTTGGTGTCCTCTTTGAACCTGAAGGTGTTTGACGCGCTGAACGCCGGCGCGGTGGACTTTGTCCGCAAGCCCGACGTGCAGGAGAGCAAAGAGGTCTTCATCACCAACCTCACGCAGAAGGTGCTGGTGGCCTCCATGGCCAAGGTCCGAAGCGCCCCGATGCGCAGCCCCTCCGTTGCGGTGGCCACGCCGAACCTGGGGGGCGGCTTGGCGCTGGACCGGGTGGTGGTGGGCCTGGGGGCCTCCACCGGCGGCACCGAGGCCACACTGGAGGTCATGCGCCGCCTCCCTGCGGATATTCCGCCCATGGTCATTGTGCAGCACATGCCCAAGGGCTTCACCCAGATGTACGCCGACCGGCTCAACCGCATCTGCAAAATGGAGGTCCGGGAGGCCAGAAACGGCGACGAGCTTCACCGGGGACTGGCCCTGGTGGCCCCGGCGGACCTCCAGTGCCGGGTGGTGCGCATTGGGGAGAAGTACACCGTCTCCTGTACGCCGGGGGAGAAGGTCAGCGGCCACCGCCCCTCGGTGGACGCGATGTTCCACTCCATGGCGGAGGTGGTCCGCTGCAAGATGGTGGGCATCATCATGACCGGCATGGGACAGGACGGGGCCGCGGGCCTGCTGGAGATGCGGAAGAAGGGCGCCTTCACCATCGGACAGGATAAGGAGTCCAGCGTGGTGTACGGGATGCCCATGGTGGCCAACGACATCGGCGCGGTCTGCGTGCAGGCCTCCTGCGAGAATGTGGCCAGCGTGCTGCTCCGGCATTTGAAGACGCTGCATTGAGTTTGAAATTGAAATAATTGGGAAAAACAGGCTTGGCTCCTTATGCGGGGGCGGGCTTGTTTTTTTGCGCGGGGAACGGCGGCTCCCTGGGGAAGAATTCTCCCGAAAGCAAGAAAAATCTGCCTTCCGTTCTTAACTTTCCGGCCGATTTGCCGATATGAATAATGAATAGTTAGAAATGGATTGCCGTCATTTGCAAAGGATGTGAGATATGATGCTGACTTCTACTGGTTCCGGCCCCATCTCGACCATCAGCCGGACGAAACCGTATTTCCCCGCTCAGAAGCGGAGCGGGCTGTCCCAGCCTGCCTCCGGGCACAACTATGATTCCGCCGAGTTTTCCGCGCCGGCGGGGCGGAAGAGCTTCCAGATGGAAATGGTCAGCCGCCTCTCTCAGGAGGTGCGGACCGCCAATACCACCGGCGACATTCAGGAGCTGCGCCGGAAGGTGTCCACCGGGGAGTACCGGCCGGACCCCATGGCCATTGCCGGGCGGATGCTGTTTTTGGTGGAGGAGTGAGAAATGGAAGAGCTGTTTCGTTCCTACCTCTCCTTCCTGAGCGCCCTGGGTCAGGGGCTGGAGAATTTGACGGTGCTGTCCGAGCGGAAGCTGGCCGCCGCCCAGGCGGATGATTTGGCCGCGCTGAACGAACTTTTGAATCAGGAGCAGGCCCTGAGCCTCTCCTTCCGCGGGCTGGAGCAGACCCGCGACAAGCTGCTGCCCCAGCTGGGGTTGACCGGCGTCCCCTTGACCAAGGTTCCGGACCGCTGTCCCCCCGCCCTCCAGGCGGAGGCCCGGCAGACGGTGGAGAACCTGCGGGAAAAATACCGCGTTTACCAGCAGGCCGCCGGGAAGACCCGGACCGTTCTGGAGCGGAACCTTCAGGAGGTGGAACGGGTTTTGGCCGAGATGGGCGGTCCCCCTGCCGAGGCGGCGGGCCCCGGTTACCACAGTGAGTCGGAGACCGCGCCCCCCCCGTCCATGCGGACGGATTTTCGCTGCTGACACCGTTCGAGATAAAAGGAGTTTTATAAGTTATGAGCATTGGCACGTTTGGTTCTTTTACTCAGGCCCGCCTGGCGATCTATGCCTCCCAGACCGGCCTGACTGTTACCGGCAATAACATTTCCAACATCAACACCCCGGGTTATACCCGCCAGAGACTGGACCAGAGCAGCCTCTACACCGTGGGAAGCGACCGCTACTACGCCGAGGGCGACGTGCGGGTGGGACAGGGCGTCATTGTGAACAGCCTCTCCCAGATTCGCAGTCCCTATCTGGACATCCGCTTCCGCAAAGAGAGCGCCAGCGTGGGCCATATGGACGCCATGCTGGAAGGACTCAACAGCATTGCCAGCATTCTGGACGAGGTGGGCAAGGGCGACGAGAGCAAGGACGAGGGCGGCTTCGGCGTCCTGGGTCTGGAGATCAAGAAGCTGTTCACTGCCCTTCAGGACCTGACGGACCAGACCGGCCACCAGGAGTACGACAACAGCGTCCGGGCCTCGGCGGACGCCCTGGTGAAGAAGTTCAACTCCTACGCCAGCCAGCTGGAGCAGGTGCGGCAGAACACCCTGACCGACTTCCATCAGGATATTGAGAAGGTCAACGGCATCCTCAACAACATCCGTGAACTGAACGAGGAGATCCGCAAGTGCGACATTCACGGCGACAACGCCCTGGAGCTGCGGGACGAGCGGAACCTCCAGATCGACGAGCTCTCCAAGCTGGTGAAGATCGACGTGACCTACAGCATGGAGGAGTTCAGCTACGGCGTGGAGATCGAAAAGCTGACCATCCGCCTGGGCAACGCCAACCCCAACGGGGCCATTGAGACGGACTCCAGCCTTCTGATCGACGGTATTTACGGCGCCCAGCTCATTTTGGAGCAGGTGCCGGAGGAGAACCCGGCTTATAACAAGGACCTGAACCCCGGGGACCCCGGATACGTGGGCAAGTACCTCAAGCCCAACGGCGAGGATACCGACGACCCCGCCGAGGCCCGTCAGATTGACAACTCCAATCTGAACATGACCGTGTCCGAGCTGCGCAGCAAGATCGGCCGCCTCCTCTACACCAACAGCAAGGGCCCGGAGGAGCTGATCGACAAAACTGACGCTGCCGCCATGAAGGACGCGCTGGAAGCCCTGGCCAAGGGCGGCGTCATTACGGAGAATGACAAACCCACCGCCAACGACATCACGCTTACCAAGTATAAGCAGGTCCACCGGCGGAACCCCAACGGCACCTTCGTCTATGAGGCGGACGGCAAGACGCCGGTTTACGATTACTACAAGCAGGTGGTGGTTCAGACCGCCTCCAAGCCCGTGGAGCTGGACGACAACGACCTCTATGGCGAGCTCCAGGCCGAACGGGAGCTGCTGACGGAGCAGGGCCAGTTTTCGGATCTCAGCGTCATCGCCGAGAAGGATATGACGGGCCCCTACCGCACCGGCGATGAGAGCGCCTCCGGCAAGCGGGGCATCCCCTATTTCCAGAAAACGCTGGACCTTCTGGCCAACCAGCTGGCCAACGCCTTCAACGCCGCCAACCAGGGCTTCCGGGTGGACGACAAGGGGAATTACATCACCGAGGGCACCAACGCCGCGGGGAAACCGGCGGGCGTGCCGGTGACCATCACCGCCGGCGGCGTGACGCATACGCTGAATAAGAACGATACCTGGGATAAACTGGACCCGGCCATTCAGCAGGAGCTCCAGAATCAGACGGGTCTGACCTATCAGGCCAAGCCCGACAACCTCAAGGAGATCGTCGACGCCTACCTCAAGGGGCCGGATTACGACCCCGCCGATCCCACCTCGGAGAAATGGAAGGAGACCGCCAGAGGCATCTTCGACGGCGGCGTCCTCTTCAGCAACCACCCCGCCGGGAACGACCCCTCCGGCATCACCGCCGCCAACATCAGCATCTCCCAGATTTGGAAGGACGCGGACGCCCTGATTGTCCGCAGCTTCGAGTGCCCGCCGGGAGAGCTGGAGCCCGCCTCCGGACAAAGCAGCAACATCCTGCACCTCCGGGGCCTGTTCTCCGAGAAGATGGACTACATTCCCAACGTCCTGCCGGGGACTGAGGGCGCCAGCGACGGCATCATGTTCACCGGCACCTTCTACGAGATGTGGAACCGCATCGGTTCCACCCTGGGCGAGGACCAGAGCCTCACCGGCACCATGCTGGACACCGCCTATGAAAACGCCCTGCAAATCGACCAGAACCGGGACTCCGTCTCGTCCGTGGACTTCAACGATGAGGCCATGAACCTGATGATGTACTCCAAGTCCTATAACGCCGCATGCCGGCTGATGACCACCATTGACAGCGTGCTTGACAAGCTGATTAACAACACCGGTTTGACGACCTGATAAGGAGGAGAAGCTCTGATGATTACGCGCACAACCACTGTCGGCACGCTGAAAGGCTACCGCTACAACCTGAATACGTCCAACACCAACATGGCCAAGAGCATGACCACGGTGTTCACCGGAAGGGCTTTCAACACCTATGCCGAGGACCCCGCTCTTGCCACCCGCTGCTTCCAGCTGCGCAGTTCCTTTATGCGCACCAAGAGCCAGCTGACGGTGAACAACTCCGTCTGGCATAAATACGACCAGGCCTGGCAGGTGAAGGAGAATATCTCCACCGACATTTACGCCCTGTCGGACGACGCGGTGTTTGCCGACCTGATCCGGGGCGAGAACGGGGCCACGGCCTCCGGCCGGAAAGCCCTGGGCCAGTCCATGGCCGCCAAGGCCCAGAGCATCGTTCAAAAAATGAACACCCGCTATGGCGACAACTATATCTTCGCCGGCGCGGACACGCTGAACGTTCCCTTCACCTGGGACGGTCCGCGGATGAACCCCAGCTATTTGGACCCCAATACCGTCCTGGACCCCAAGGATGAAAAATACGCCGCGGCCTACCAGTATATGGCCGACCCCGCCAAAGTGGCGGACGGCGTGAAGTACACCAACGACATCAGCGAGGCCCTGACGGAGCCGGTGCTGAACAAGGATTATGACCCCGACGACCCGTCCAAGGGCGGCAAGTATATGGCGCAGGTGGTGACGGACCCCCACCAGCCCACCACCGACGACGAGGCCCTGGCCCTGCGGGTGGAGGTGATGAACCCCAGCTATAAGGCGGACACGGGATTCAAATACCTGAAGGAAGACGGAACCGGCACCAACAACGTGGAGGAGGCGCAGCACAACGCCCTGTGCTACCGGGGCGTGCCCGTGGACTCCATGGACCCGGAGGACCAGAGGAAGCTGAACTACTTCGTCAACAGCGAGAAAAAGTATATGGACCTGGGCCTGGGCTTCAAGGAGGAAAACGGCGAGGCGGTTTCCTCCAGCGTGTTTGACGCCTCCCTCCAGGGCATCTACTACCTGGGCAACTTCGGCACCGAAGAGGTGGAGGTCACGATGGGCGAGGGGGACGACGCCGTAAAGCGGACCGTCACCGTGCCCAACAACATGGTCTCCATCATCCAGCGCATGGGCGAGATTCTCCAGCGCTGCGACGAGGACGACGGCCACTTCGCCAGCGAGGAGGAAGAGGCGGAGTTCAAGGCCCTGGCCGGGAAGTTTGAGGATACCAAGGGTCTCCTGATTCAGCGCTGGACGGAGCTGGACACCGAGACCGGCTTCCTCAAGGACAATACGGAGCTTCTTACCGAGACGGCGGAGACGCTGAATCTCCAGATCACGGAGCTGGAGGATGTGGACCCGGCGGCGGCCATTACGGAGTATATGTTTGCCCGTTACGCCTACGACACCGCCCTGAAGGTGGGCAACAGCATCCTCTCCCAGAGTCTGATGGATTATATCGGTCTGTAAGGAGATTATAAGAGATTATAAGTAGAGAAAGGAGTGCGCCATTGATCTATGGAACAGCTGCTTGAGATTACCAGAGTGCCCATCGAAATTGAGATGCGGACGTCCCGGGCCCAGCTGCAGTATACCCGCGGCACGGCGGAGCTGGAGATCTCCCGGGACAAAAAGGGACTGAGTATCAAGAGCCGGCCCATTCAGCTGAATGTGGACACATTTGAGATGCGCCAGTCCATCGTTCCCACTGCTGTCCGCAGCATCGAGCAGAGCGCCCAGAAAGGCCAGCAGGCTGCGTACAGCGCCACTGCCGCCCTTGCCCAGGAAGGAGAACTGTATTTGAAAGCCCAGATCGGCGAGGATGTGCAGTCCCGGCTTGCCAAAACGGCCATCAGCCAGGAGATGTACAGTCAGCCCGCCATGGATTTCATGCCCTCCGTGGGCCCGGAGATTGATTGGGACCCCGGCGAGCTGAACATCCGCTATGAGATGGATAAGCTGAACTTCGACTGGCGGGTCAACAAGACCGAGTTCGAGTTCATCCCCGGCGACATTGAGATTTCCGTAAAGCAGAAGCCGGAGATTATCATCAAGTATATCGGCGGGCCGCTGTACGTGCCCCCCTCTGCCGATCCCGATTACGAGCCGGTGGATGTGAAGGCATGACAGAGATTTTAAAGCTGGAGACCAAGTACTTCGGAGAGATCGAGTGCGAGGCCAAGGACGCGATTTGCTTTCCCGCCGGCCTATTCGGCTTTGAGGAGGAGCATGACTTCCTCCTGATGCCGTTTGACGGAAGCGGCGGCAGCATGCTGTGCCTTCAGAGCATGACAACCCCGGCCCTGGCCTTTGTGGTGCTGGACCCCTTCTCCTTTCTGCCGGACTACGCGCCGGTGCTGGAGGAGGCGGAGCTGCGGCAGTTCGGTGTGAAGGACGCGGGGGAGCTGGGGTTCTATGTGATGTGCGCGCTGAAAAACCCCGTGTCGGAAAGTACGGTAAACCTGAAGTGCCCCTTGGTCATCCATCCGGAGACCCGGCAGGCCCGGCAGGTGATTATGGGCCGGTATGAAATGCGGCACCCCCTGGCGGAGTTTGGCCGCGGGGAGGAGGACGCATCTTGCTGATTTTGCAGCGCAAACCCGGTGAGTCCCTGGTGATTGGGGAGAATATCTCCATCTCCGTGGTGTCCATTGAGGGGGGACGGGTCCGACTGGCCATTTCCGCGCCCCAAGAGATTTCCATCCTCCGCAGCGAGCTTTTGGACGCCACGGCGGCCAACCGGGACTCCGCTGTGGAAGAGGCGGCCCCTGCCGAGCTGCTGGGGCTGCTGGGCGCTCTTCCCTCGGACAAAAACAAGCAGAAAGGAGAAGAAAAACCATGAATGAAGTCGCTCTCGCCTCCATGCAGATCAGCTCTGCGCGGCTGGCCACGCAGTATGCCATGTCTCTTCAGAAGCAGACCATGTCGGACATGGAGCAGCAGGCGATGGGAGAGCTGGAAATGCTTCCTCCCACCCCCGGCCTGGGCGAGTATATTGATACGTATGCTTGAGTATGCCTGAGAAAGAAGCGGCGGCAGAGCGCGAAGCGCCCTGCCGCCGTTTTGCCATCTGATGTTAATAATGCCGGATCACGGCGGTGACCTTTCCCAGGATTCTGGCATAGGTCCCGTCGATGGGGGAGTAGAGTTCATTCTCCGGCATGAGCCAGACCTGCCCATCCCGGAGGGAGAGGCGCTTTACCGTGGCTTCATCCTCCAGCAGGGCCACCACAATCTCGCCATGGTGGGCGGTGGGCTGGCTGTGGACCACCACCAGGTCGCCGGGAAGGATGCCGGCGTTGATCATGGACTCGCCCCGGACCCGCAGGGCGAAATGCTCCCCCTCCCGGCCCCCGGCGTCAAAGGTCAAATAGTCCTCAATGCACTCCTCCGCCAGGATAGGACTGCCGGCGGCCACGCTGCCCAGGATGGGCACCTGGTTTTTCGGCGCGGGAGGCTCCGTTAGGGCGATGGCACGGCCCTTTCCGGCCCCTTTGATAATGACGCCCGCCTCCTCCAGGTGCTTGAGATGGAAGTGAACGGTAGAAGGAGACTTCAGTCCCACCTCGTCGCCGATCTCCCGAACAGAGGGAGGATAGCCCTGGGTTTGGATGCAGGAGACGATGTAGTCGTAAACTCTCTGCTGCATGTGAGTGAGCTTTACCATAGCAAACCTCCTGAGCGCACGATGAAAGGGTAAAAATATTTTTTCTATTATAACACATCGAAAACAAAAAAGCAAACATTTGTTCTGAACTTTTTTCGAAAAAATCGCCCCCCAGGGAGAGCCCTGAGAGGCGGTCTTCACTTGCTCAGCCGAGAATCAGCAGGACCAGGGTCAAAATCAGGAACAGCGCGCCGATCCACTTGGTGGCCCGGGCGAGCTTGGCGTCCATGGTCTTGGCCTTGTTTTTGGCGAGGAAGGAGTCGGCCACGCCGCCGATGGCGCCGGAGAGTCCGGCGCTCTTGCCGGACTGGAACAGCACGATCAGGATGATGCCCAGGCCGCAGAGGAGCTGCAAAATGGTGATGGCAATTTTCAAAACGTTCAACCTCCAGATGAAATCACGCAGCGCGTGAAGCGTATTTGACAATTTTTTATATTACCACAGGTTTTCTCGGTTTTCAAGTACTATTCGAGAAAATACAGCGGGGAATTCCGCCGCCCCATCAGCCCGCCGCCTCCATAACCGCCGCCACTGAGGACAGCGGCAGCCCGGGCGCGGTCCAGTCCGCCTCCAGAATCGGGGTCAGGGGGACGGAGAGATAGAGATTGTTGCCTCCTGTATAGGCGGCGGTGGTGATACCGGCCGCGTGGCCATAGACGTTCAGCAGCGCGCCGCCGCTGCTGCCGGGGGAGATGTCGGCGGTGTTGATGACGCAGGGAGTGGTGAAGTGGTTCGTCTGGTGGTTGACGGCGCTGATGATGCCCTCGCTGACCGTCAGGGAGATGCCCAGGGGAGCCCCCAGGGTATAGACCCGGTCGCCAGGACGGAGCTCCGGTTCCTCCGCGATTTTCAGGTAGGAGAAAAAGGGCGTGGGGACCTTGTCCGTGGAGATGTTGGAGATCCGCAGCAGAGCCAGGTCCGCACCGGGGTCGCAGAAAACCACCCGCTCCACCCGGTAGGTCTCCCCGGTAATCAGGGTGACGGTGGCCTCCACCACGTTTTGAATGGTGTGGTAGTTGGTGACGGCCAAGCCGTCCCGGGAGACGAAGAAGCCGCTGCCGCCGTTGTCAATGCGGCCCTTCTGATAATGGTCCTCGGAATAATAGGTATCCAGCCGGAAGACGGCGGACATGTGCCGGTCCACGATCTGCCGGGCGGTGAGCTCCTGGGCGAAGAGTCCCTCCGCCTCTGCCTCCGCCCGGGTGCAGAGGCCCGCTTCCACCAGCCGCTCCGCGGAGGTGACGCCCTCCTCGTCGGGGAAGGTCAGGGCGTCCCGGAGAATCTGGAGAGCCTTGCCCCGGGTGAGGGCCCCCTCATAGTCCTGGGCGGTGAGGCCGATGCGCCGGGCGTAGACCGCCGCCCCCGCCTCCGGCGCGTCTGCGGAGAGGTAGCCCAGCAGGCGCAGCAGGGCGGCGCAGAACTCCTCCGCCGAGATTTCTCCGTCCTGGGGGACGGTGCGGCTCAGCAGGCCCCGGGTCTTGACGGCGCTGAGGGCGGCGGAACCGGCGGCGTTGGAGCCGGAAAAGCGAATCAGCAGCGTTGCCGCCTCCTCCCGGGTGATGGGCTGGTCCAGCCCCTTCGAGCTGTCCGGCAGCACGTGGAGGGCGGTCAGGGTCTCCGCCGCCCGGCGGGATTCCCCCTCCAGAGCGGCGGCGGAGGGAAGCGCGCCCAGAAGCAGAGCCAAGGCGCAGAGAAGGGAAAGCAGTCGTTTTTTCATGGGTGAGCCTCCGTATCAAATCTTCGTCCCATTTTAGCACGGCGGAACCGGCTTTGCAAGTAGGGGCGGACTCTATCCCGCCCCGTTCCCCGAAAGGCCGGCATTCCCAGGAGAGCGGACGCGGGCAGAGCCTTTGTCCCTGGAAAACCCTGGGGAAAATAAAATGCGCGGCAAGAAGCGCTCCTGTAAGCGCCGTACTGGACAGAATGGGAAAACTCTGCTATAATTATAATGGTAGACCTTTCCCGCGCAGCGGAAGTAAATCAAATTTATAATAAAGGAGTGTGCTGAAATGGAACTGAAAGAAATTCTTGGAAAGTGCGACCATACCCTTTTGGCCCAGGGAGCCACCTGGGAGGAGATCAAGGCTATCTGTGACGACGGTATGAAATACGCGTGCGCCAGCGTCTGCATCCCCGCCAGCTATGTCAAGCAGGCGGCGGAGTATGTGGAAGGCAAGCTGGCCATCTGCACCGTCATCGGTTTCCCCAACGGCTATGACACCACCGCCGCCAAGTGCTTCATGGCCACGGACGCCGTGGACAACGGCGCGGAGGAAGTGGACATGGTCATCAATATCGGCTGGGTGAAGGACAAGAAATGGGACGCGCTGCTGGAGGAGATTAAGGCCATCAAGGCCGCCTGCAAGGGCAAGCTGCTGAAGGTCATCATCGAGTGCTGCCTGCTCACCGGCGAGGAGAAGGTCAAGATGTGCGAGATTGTCACCGCCTCCGGCGCGGAGTATATCAAGACCTCCACCGGCTTCGGCGGCGGCGGAGCCACCCGGGAGGATGTGGCCCTCTTCGCTAAGCACGTGGGCCCCAACGTGAAGATCAAGGCCGCCGGCGGCATCGCCGACCTGAAGGACGCGGAGGACTTCATCCGCCTGGGCGCCTCCCGCCTGGGCACCAGCCGGATTGTCAAGGCTGTGAAGGCTATGGAGGGCTGACATGGGAACGCCCCACAATGAGGCGGCTCAGGGCGACTTCGCCGGGACGGTACTGATGCCCGGCGACCCCCTCCGGGCGAAGTTCATCGCGGAGACCTTTTTTCAGGACGCCCGGCTGGTGAACAACGTCCGGGGCATCCAGGGCTGGACCGGGACATATAAGGGCGTCCCGGTGTCCGCCATGGCCTCCGGCATGGGCATGCCCAGCATCGGCATTTATTCCCATGAGCTTTTTCACTTTTACGGCGTGGACAACATCATCCGCGTGGGCACCACCGGGGCCCTGTCCGAGAAGCTGAAGCTCCGGGACCTGGTGATCGCCCAGGGGGCCTGCACGGACTCCAACTTCGCCCATCATTTCCAGCTGCCGGGGACCTTCGCCCCCATTGCGGACTTCCGGCTGCTGGAGACAGCCGTGGCGGCGGCCCGGGAGCGGGGGGTGGAGCCCCCGGTAGGGAACATCCTCAGCTCCGACGTGTTCTATTATAAACATGGCAGCGGCCTGGAATGGGCCCCCATGGGGGTCCTGGCCATCGACATGGAGACGGCGTGCCTCTATATGAACGCCGCCGAGGCCGGGAAGCGGGCTCTGACCATCTGCACCGTCACGGACAATCTGGTGACAGGGGAGAATCTGCCCCCGAAGGAGCGGCAGTCCTCCTTGTTCCAGATGATGGAGATTGCCCTGGAGACCGCCGTGAAGATGGCAAAACCGTGAGAGACGGCCTGGGACTTTCGGGAATTTTTGTGAAATACGAACGAGAATCGCCCTTGGATTCCGGCTAAAAGGAAAACATTTTGTAAAGCGGTTGAAATTCAGGAAAAGAATTGATATAATGGGCTTGGCCCGCAGAGGCCGACCTCTGGCCGGAGCCGGAGGAACATACTGTAAGGAAGGTTGATTCCAATGAAGAAGTTATTTGCGATCTTGCTGACATTGGCGATGGCGCTGTCTCTGGCCGCCTGCGGCGGCAATGACTCCGGCAGCTCCAACGATTCCGGCAGCACCGGCGATAGTCAGCAGCAAGAGCCTGCCACCACGCCCGACGATAACGGCGGCGACGAAGGCGCCGGCGACATCCGCGTCGCCATGATCACCGACTACGGCGACATCACCGACCAGTCCTTCAACCAGACCACCTACGAGGCCAGTAAGGCTTGGAGCGAGGCCAACGGCGTGGACTTCACCTACTACAAGCCCGCCGGCGACTCTACCGCCGAGCGTGTGGCCATGGTGGAGAAGGCTGCGGACGAGGGCTACACCGTCATCGTCATGCCCGGCTTCGCCTTCGGCGAGACCATCGCCCAGGTGGCCGACATCTATCCGGAGCTGACCTTCATCGCTCTGGACGTCAGCGAGGGCGACCTGGGCGGCATGGCCGTTCCCAGCAACGTCTACTGCGCTGTGTATAAGGAAGAGCTGGCGGGCTACATGGCCGGTGTTGCCGCCGTGAAGCTGGGCTACACCCACCTGGGCTATCTGGGCGGCATGGCCGTTCCCGCTGTGCAGCGCTTTGGCTATGGCTTCGTCCAGGGCGTGGACGCCGCTGCCGGCGAGCTGAGCGTGGACGCCACGGTGGAGTATGTCTACGGCAACCAGTTCTTCGGCGACCCCGACATCACCGCTTACGCGGACAACTGGTATCAGAACCTGGGCGTGCAGGCCATCTTCGCCTGCGGCGGCGGCATCTGCACCTCCGCCGGTGAGGCGGCCGCCAAGGTCCCCGGCGCCAAGGTCATCGGCGTGGACGTGGACCAGAGCTTCACCCTGGACGCCGCCTACGGCGAGGGCGTGACCCTGACCTCCGCCATGAAGGGCCTGGCCGCCACGGTCAACCACATGCTGGATGAGGTTGCTGCCGGCAACTTCGGCAACTACGGCGGCAAGGCCGAGGCTCTGGGCCTGGTCTCCGGCGACGATCCCTCCGCCAACTACGTCCTGCTGCCCATGGATACTACCCAGTGGGGCGACGGTTTCTCTCAGGACAATTACAAGGCCCTGGTGAAGGATATGTTCGACGGAAAGATCACCGTGTCCGACGACATCTCCGCCATGCCCGCCGTTTCCAACATCACCGTGAACGATCTGGGCAACATCAAGTAAAAAAGCGCCAAACCAAACGAGGACGGGATATTTCCCGTCCTCGTTTTTGTTGGGCGGACAGGCAGTTTTTGGAAAAAGGTCAACCTTGTGAAAATTTGCAAAAAATCCTTTGAAATTCCCGGCGGGATATGGTATAATAAACAGGAACCATTATTCTCACAGACGGTTCGAGGAAACAGAGAAGGAGGAGGTTGTGAAATTGGAACAGAGTTACGCCATTGAGATGCTGAATATCACCAAGCGCTTTCCCGGCATCGTGGCCAACGACAATATCACCCTGCAACTGAAAAAAGGCGAGATTCACGCGTTGCTCGGCGAAAACGGCGCCGGAAAATCCACGCTGATGAGCGTGCTGTTCGGCCTGTACCAGCCGGAAGAGGGCGTCATCAAGAAGGATGGACAGGTGGTATCCATCAAGGACCCCAACGACGCCAACGACCTTGGCATTGGTATGGTGCACCAGCACTTCAAGCTGGTGGAGTGTTTCACCGTGCTGGACAACATTATCATGGGTGTGGAGCCCTGCAAGCATGGCTTCCTTCAAAAGGCGGAGGCCCGGGAGAAGGTGGTGGCCCTTTCGGAGAAGTATGGTCTCCACGTGGACCCCGACGCCCTGGTGGAGGACATCACCGTGGGCATGCAGCAGCGCACCGAGATTTTGAAGATGCTCTACCGGGATAATGAGATTTTGATCTTTGACGAGCCCACCGCCGTGCTGACCCCCCAGGAGATCGACGAGCTGATGCAGATCATGAAGAATCTGGCGGCGGAGGGGAAGAGCCTGCTCTTCATTTCCCACAAGCTCAACGAGATCATGACTGTGGCGGACCGCTGCTCCGTTCTGCGCAAGGGCAGATACATCGGCACCGTGGACATCGCCAGCAGCTCTCAGGAGGAGCTGAGCCGGATGATGGTGGGCCGGGACGTCAGCTTTGCCGTCGAGAAGGTCCCCGCCAAGCCCGGCGAGGTCGTTCTGGACGTAAAGGGGATTACCGTCGCCTCAAAGCGCCACAGCAACAACGCTGTCAAGGACGTTTCCTTCCAGGTCCGCCGGGGCGAAATCGTCTGCATCGCCGGTATCGACGGCAACGGGCAGACGGAGCTGGTCTATGGTTTGACGGGACTGGAGCCCCTGAAGAGCGGCCAGCTGATTCTGGCGGGGCAGGACATTACCCATGTCCCCATCCGCAAGCGGTCCACCTCCGGCATGAGCCACATTCCCGAGGACCGGCACAAGCACGGTCTGGTGCTGGACTACACGCTGGAGGACAACATGGTGCTTCAGCGCTATTTTGAGAGTCACTTCGTCACCCCCGCCGGCTTCCTCAAGCGCAAGGCCATCCGGGAGTACGCCGTGGGGCTCATCGATCAGTACGACGTCCGGTCCGGACAGGGCCCCATTACGGCGGCCCGGAGCATGTCCGGCGGCAACCAGCAAAAGGCCATCATCGCCCGGGAGATCGACAAGTCCCCGGAGCTGCTTATCGCCGTTCAGCCCACCCGGGGCCTGGACGTGGGCGCCATTGAGTACATACACAAGCAGATCGTGGCCCAGCGGGACGCCGGAAAGGGCGTGCTGCTGGTGAGCCTGGAGCTGGACGAGGTCATGAACGTCTCCGACCGCATCCTGGTGATGTACGAGGGCGAGATCGTGGGCGAGTTCGACCCCAAGACCGTCACGGTGGAAGAACTGGGCCTGTACATGGCCGGCGCGAAAAGGGAGGGAGCGTAAGACATGAAAAAGGAAAAAACGTCCCTGCTGCGCAACGGCGCGGTCCAGTCTCTGCTGGCCTCGCTGCTGTGCATTCTGCTGGGCCTGATAGTGGGGTATGTGGCCTTGCTGCTCATCAATCCCGCCGGGGCCAATGGGGCCATTGTGGCCATCGTGGAAAACTTCATGACCTACTCCAAATCCACCGCCCAGCTGCGCTATTTCGGCAGCACCCTGGTGAAGACCGCTCCGTTGCTGATGTGCAGCCTGTCGGTGCTCTTCGCCTATAAGGTGGGCCTGTTCAACATCGGCGCGGCGGGGCAGTACGTGGTGGGCACCGGCGCGTGCCTGTACTGCGCCCTGGGGCTGAAGCTGCCCTGGTTCGCCTGCCTCATCGCCGCCATCGCCGCCGGGGCCGCCCTGGGCGCCATCTCCGGCGTGCTGAAGGCTTACTGCAACGTCAACGAGGTCATCTCCTGCATCATGCTGAACTGGATCAGCCTCTATGCCGTGAACATGCTGCTGACCCTGGTGAAGGAGGAGACCAGCCCCTATACCTTTACCCTGGCCAGCACCAACGAGGGGGCGATCCTGCCCTCCCTGGGTCTGGGCGCGCTGTTCAGCAAGAATCAGTATGTGGGCCTGGCCATTCCTCTGGCCGTTCTTGTGGCCATTCTGGTGTGGGTCCTGCTGGAGAAGACCAAGCTGGGCTATGAGCTGAAGGCCACCGGCTGCAACAAGTTTGCCGCCAAGTACTGCGGCATGCGGGAGAAGAAGAACCTGATTCTCACCATGGCCATCGCGGGGGGCCTGGCCTCCATGGGCGCGGCCATGCTGTTCCTCACCGGGTTCGAGCAGTGGCAGTGCACCCAGTCCGCCGTCCCCGCCATGGGCTTCAACGGCATCGCCGCCGCCTTCCTGGGCGGGCTGAACCCCATTGGCGCGATTTTCTCCTCCTATTTCATTCAGCACATCACCAACGGCGGCGCGTATGTGGATAAGACCATGTACTCCTCGCAGATCTCCGACTTTATCTCCGCTTTGATTATCTATCTGTGCGGCTTCGTTCTCTTCTTCAAGATGGCGCTGAACAGCTGGCTCAACCGCCGGGATGAGAAGAAGGCCGCCGGGAAAGGAGGCGACGGGAAATGATCCTCCTGCTGCAATATACGCTGATTTTCGCGTCCGTGCTGCTTCTGGTGGCCCTGGGCGGCTGCTTCTCGGAGCATTCCGGCGTCATCAACATCGGCCTGGAGGGCATCATGGTCATGGGCGCCCTGGGCGGCGCGCTGATGATGAAGTTCCTGCCGGACAGTACTCCCGCCATCGGCATGATTTTGCTGGTGGTGCTGGCTGCCATCCTGCTGGGCATGCTGTACTCCCTGCTGCTGGCGGTGGCCGCCATCAACTTCAAGGCGGACCAGACTCTGGTGGGCACCGCCATGAACCTGCTGGGCACCGCGGCGGCCACGGTCTTCGTCAAGGCCATGAACACCGCCGAGAGCGTGGACAATGTGTCCTCCACCATTCAGTACATCAACGCCAAGAAGGCCTTCCTGGTGAACATCGGCAGCTTTGAGTTCAACTGGTTCATGCTGCTGGCCCTGCTGGCTCTCATCGGCTCCTACGTCTCCTTGTACAAGACCCGCTTCGGCCTGCGGCTCATGGCCTGCGGCGAGCATCCCCAGGCGGCGGACAGCGTGGGCATCAACGTCTATAAGATGCGTTATGCCGGCGTGCTGATCTCCGGTATGCTGGGAGGTTTGGGCGGCATCGTGTACATCACCGCCGGCGTCAGCGAGTGGAAGTTTGAAAACGGCGTGGCGGGCTTCGGCTTCCTGGCCCTGGCCGTCATGATCTTCGGCCAGTGGAAGCCCACCCGCATCGCCCTGGCGGCGCTGCTGTTCGGCTTCTTCCGGGCCCTGGGCAACGTGTACTCCGGCTTTGACATGCTGAAGGCCCTGAACCTCCCCGCCGCTGTGTACAACATGCTGCCCTACATCATCTCCCTGGTGGTGCTGGCCTTTACCTCCAAGAAGTCCAGAGCCCCCAAGGCCGAGGGTGTCCCCTACGACAAGGGACAGAGATAAGTCCAAATTGTAGATATCTGTCGGAAAAATACGAACTGTATCAGAAAACCCCTGGCGCCGGACCGCGCCAGGGGTTTTTCGCAACGTTTCGGGCAGGCCGCCTAGGGCAGCAGATGAACGGCCAGGGGACAGAGCAGCGCCGTCAAAATCCCGGCCACAGCAATGGAGAGACTGCTCATGGCTCCCTCCACCGGCCCCATCTCCAGGGCCTTGGCGGTGCCGATGGCATGGGCGGCGGCGCCGATGCCCACGCCCTGCGCCACGGGGTCCGTAATGCGGAACAGCCTGCACACCCCTTGGGCGGCGAGGTTCCCAAAGATGCCGGTGAGGATGATGACGGCGGTGGTCAGGGCGGGGATGCCCCCCAGCTCGGCGGAGACGTCGGTTCCGATGGCGGTGGTGACGGACTTGGGCAGCAGGCTGACGGCAGCGGAGCGGTCCATGTGAAAGGCCCAGGCCAGAACCAGAATGGCGCCCACGCTGACAGCGGCTCCGGCTCCGATGCCGGAGAGAATGGCGGCGGTGTGGTTCCGCAGGGCTTCCCATTGCTCGTAGAGGGGCACGGCCAGACTGACGGTGGCGGGAAGGAGCAGATAGCTCACGGGAGCGGCGCTGGCCTGATAGTCCGGGTAGGGAATCCGGCAGAGCCGGAGAAAGAGGACAACAAAAAGAGCGCCCAGCAGCAGGGGATTGCACCAAGCCCGCCCGGTTTTCCGCTGCAAGAAGGTCCCCAGGGCAAAGGCGGCCAGGGTCAGCAGCACGCCCCAGACGGCCCCCGTGGTCAAAAGCTCAGTCATGCCGGGCCTCCTTTCTCCGGATAACCGCCTGCGTAATCCGTCCGGCGGCGGCCATCACCAAAACCGTCACCAAGGTCACAGCCAGCAGGACGGGAAGCCACATCGCCCTCAGCACACTCCCCAACTCCATGATCCCAGCGGCCCCCGGCACAAAGAGCAGCGGAAAGACGGCAATCAAGAATCCCGCCGTCTCCTTCACCTGATCCAGCCGCACCAACCCAGTCTTCAAAGCAAGCAGCAGCAGCGCCAGCCCATAAATACTGGCCGGCACAGGAAGAGGCAGCAGCGCATGAAGCACCTCCCCCAAAAAGCAAAAGCCCAAAATCCGTAAAAACTGAAAAACAAACTTCATCCCCATACCTCCACAAAATAAATCCCCGCACGCCGTCCCCCCCTCGGACGGAATCCGCAGATTCCGTCCGAAAGCGAAGAAATTCCCCGTCCGGCGGAGCTTTCCGCCCCTGCGGGGCGGGAAGCGCAGCGGTAAGGGGAATTTCTGAGCTGGCACCCTGGACTGGAGTCGAACCAGCGGCCTAACGCTTAGGAGGCGTTCGCTCTATCCTACTGAGCTACCAGGGCATATGGAAGGGCAATGCAATTATTTTACCTGTTTTTTTCCAGCCTGTCAATCCCAAAACGCACAGAATCCCCTCTGGACATTTCCTCCGCGCCCCGTTATAATGAAGCCATACAAAAAGGATGGTGATTCATATGCCCCCCGAGCGAAAGGAAACCAATGAAAAGCGGCTGATCCGCTGGCTGCTGACGGCCACCGTTGTCCTCCTGGCGGCGGTGCTGGGTCTTCAGCTTTGGCAGATATTCGGCGGAAAAGCCCAGACTCCGCCGCCGGCGCAGCAGGCCGGGGCGATGCCCCAGAGTACGGAGACACGGGACGCTCCGGACGCCTCCAATAAAAAGGATATCATTGAGGCGGTGCTGCTGCAAAACAGCAGCCTGTCCGCCGGAAGTCTGGAGGAGCTGAGCCGGGAGGAGCTGGTGCAGCTGCTTCAAACCGGCGCGCCGGGCCTGCCCATCGGATTCTCCGCCGCGGCCGAGGCCGTGGAGAAGTACGCCGGCACATGGGAGACAAACGCCGTCACCTGGGAGGCGGAGCCGGAGCTGGACGAGACGCCCGCCCACTATGAAGTGGAGCTCCGCCACCCCACTCTGGGGGAGTTTAACTATAAGGTGGACGCTTATACCGGCGAGGTGCTGGAGGGGACGCCCGACATTCTCCAGGTTTATGCCGCCGCCCCGGATGCCGGGATGCCCTCCGCCCCCTCCGAAGGAGAGGATCAAACGGCTTCCCCCGCGCCCTCCGAAGGGAAGACCCCCGGGGAATCCGCGCCGTCTTCCGCCCCTGCCGGAAATCCGGCCCCCTCCCAGTCCGCCGGCCAGACTGCCCTGATTGGCGAGGCCGAGGCGGAGCGCGCTGCTCTGGCCGACGCTGGGCTTCAGGAGAGCGGCACGGTTTACTGCAACGCCTGGCTGGAATACGACGACGGCCGCCCGGAGCATTACGAGGTGGAGTTTGCCACGGCGGAACGACGCTATGAGTACGAGATCGGCCTCTACGACGGGGCTGTGCTGAAGCGGGAGGAGAAGGTCCTCAGTCATGTCTCCGCCGCCGCTTCCGCCGCCGGGGGAGGCGGAACCCTCATCGGCGAGGCGGCCGCCAAGTCCGCCGCATTCGCCCATGCCGGGGTTCAGGAGGCGGACGCCGTGAAAGTCAAATGCAAACTGGATTGGGAGGACGGCGTCCAGGTCTATGAGGTGGAGTTTGAAGTGGGGCGGATGGAGTACGACTACGAAATCAACGCCGCCACCGGCGCGGTTTTGAAAGCGGAAATGGACGATTGAGCCGCCGATTGAAAACGAACTGTAAAACATGGGGGAATTCTGTTGCGTTTCCCAAATGGATGCGTTATACTAGGTCTCACAATCGGCAGGATGACGGAATCAAGAGGCCGAAGCCTGCCAAGGCAGGTTCAAAATATGAAAGGGGACCAACAACATGGCGTTTAATTTTGACGAACTGACCCGCAAGGCAAAGGATGTGGCCAACCGGGCCGCAGACCGGACCAAGGACGCCGCCGAGCTGGTGAAGATCAACGTCGCCATCGCCGGCGAGCAGAAGGAGATCGACAAGAACTACCGCGCTATCGGCGAGTGGTTTGTCAGCGAGTATGAGGGCGAGATTCCCGACGCGGTGCGGGAGGCGGTGGAGGCCGTCAGCGCTTCCAAGGCTAAGATTGCCGAGCTGGAGGCCAGCAAGCCTGTGAAGGAAGAGCCCGCCGAAGAGGCGGAGGAGGACTTCGCCGGAAAGAAGTGCCCCATCTGCGGCGCGGAGTCCGACAGCAAGTTCTGCCCCCAGTGCGGCGCGCCCATGGGCGAGTGATTTTTTCAGAACGAGAGCAAAGAAAAGGGACTGCCTGGGCAGTCCCTTTTTGGGCGCTCATTCCGGGAGGACGTTGGGCAGGAAGTAGCGAATCTGTTTTTTCCACCAGGGCCAGTCGTGGTTCACGTCAAGGC
Organism: uncultured Oscillibacter sp.; assembly: GCF_910579365.1. Lineage (GTDB taxonomy): Bacteria > Bacillota > Clostridia > Oscillospirales > Oscillospiraceae > Oscillibacter. The sequence continues at coordinate 1,115 of NZ_CAJTUX010000008.1, read as the reverse complement.
CCCAATAATCCACCCAGGCCCGGATGCCCTTGGCCCGCAGCACGGCGTCCAAACGCCGGGTGCCTGCCAGCAGCTGCTCCTCCCAGGCGCCCTGTCCCACGCAGATTATGATCCTGCGCTGGTTGAAAAGCGACAGGTAGGGATGGTCCGGCGGCATGCCCGCCAGGCTGGCGCAGGGGTCGTTGGCATAGACCACTTCGTCCATATAGCCGTTGTACATGTCATAGGTATCGTAAACGCCGGAAAGGGCGATGACGCTGTCAAAGATATCGGGCCGCCGGAAAAACAGATTCCCCGCGTGGTAGGCCCCCATGGAGAACCCCGTGGACAGCAGAGCCTGCCTTGTGCCGTTGATCTCCCGGATGCGGGGGACCAGCTCCTCCGTCAGGTAATTCACCCAGGCTTCGTGCCGCCGCACCCGGTCATAGGGGTTCCCGTCCACCTGGGAGACCGTCTCCCGGTCAATGGTGTCTGCGGTGAAGAGCTGGAGCTTCCCGCCCTCCAGATAGTCTTCCAGGGTCTCCAGCATGCCGAAGCCCTCCCAGTCGAAAAACCGGCCGTTCTGGCAGGGGAAGACCAGGGCGGGTTTGCCTCCGTGGCCGTATACTTTGAATTCCATTTCCCGGCCCAGGCGGCTGCTGTATTCCTTATAATATTCGATGCGCATGAGACGCCTCCTCCTTTAAACAAATCTTGCGCCGCTGTCAGTGTATCATAAAGCGCCCCGAAGGGCAAGGCGCAGTTTCCGCCTCCGCCGGGGCACGGAAGGGTTCTTTGAAATTTTTTGGCCGCGCCCTTAATTTCGTGAAAAAAGTGCCGATAAGACTATTGAACGGATTCAGCGTCAGCTGATCCCAAGGGCCCCAAAAGGTTTCACCTGGTCCGCGCGGCCGGTTGAAATACCGTACCGGCGGCAGAAGGTCCGGGCAGTCCGGCCGGTTGCCCGGGCCAGAGGCCGCCACCACCCAAGCGGACGGACGCAAGGATCGCGTCCGGAATTTAAATAAGGAGATTTGTTATGCGTATTCAGCACAATATTATGGCGATGAACGCCTACCGCAACTACAACATCAACACCAGCGCGCTCTCTAAGAACCTGGAGAAGCTGTCTTCCG
>NZ_CAJTUX010000007.1 GCF_910579365.1 uncultured Oscillibacter sp. | reverse complement strand
TGGTCGATGAGTATGGAGACGATGGCGGCGAGCTTCAAAAGGTCCGTGTCCAGGTTCGTTTGCAGGCGGGGCCCCTTCTCCGGGATTCTCGCCGGAGTGGTCAGGGCGGCGCGGATGGAATTCCAATTCATAAAGAGCACTTCCTTTTTGGTTTCTGCTTTTGATACGCGTGTCTGGCGGAAGATTCTTTCCTCCCGATTCCACTGCCAGAGTAACGCAAAAAAACGGCCCCCGCAAACGGGGCCGCTTTCTTTGGCGGGTTTGTTGTAAAATTTGGAGCCGCAGGGGAACGCGATGTCATAATTGGCGGTTTTGCCGTCATATTTGGTTTGGCGAAGGGCCGCCGGTGTGGTACAATAGCCTCAGCAAATCGCAAGGAGATGAGACCATGCTGCGAATCGGCATCTGCGACGACAGCGCCGACGCCCGCATCGCCCTTCGGGCCGCGTTGGAGCGGGCCCTGGAGCGGCGGCGGAGCGGGGCGGACACGTCCTTTTTTGAATTCTCCTCCGGGGAGGGCCTCCTCCGCTGGCTGGGCAGCCACGCCGGGGAGCTGGACCTGGTATTTTTGGACATTGAGATGGGGGAGCTGAACGGCATGGAGACCGCCCGCCGCCTCCGGGAGGCGGACGAGGGTCTGCTGCTGGTCTTCGTCACCGGCTATACGGACTATGTGTTCGACGGTTACGCCGTGGGCGCCCTGGGCTACCTCATGAAGCCGCCCCAGCCGGAGCAGCTGGACGGCGTGCTGAACCGGGCCGCGGAGGCCCGCCTTCGGGAGGGGGACAAGGTCTTCCTCTGCCGCAGCGGCGAAACGCTGTACCGAATCCCCAAGAAAACCATCCTCTATTTCGCCTCTGACCGGCGGCAGGTCACCTGCGTCTCCACCGCCCGGACCTATACCTTTTACGGCAAGCTGGACGAGGTGGAGCGGGACGTGGGGGACGGCTTCGTCCGGGTTCACCAGCGCTATCTGATCCGGGCCGGGGCCGTGGACCGGATGGAGGGGGCCCAGGTCTTCGTGGGAGATGCGGCGATTCCCGTCAGCCGGGCCTGCCGCTCCGCCGCCCTGGCCGCTCTGGCCCGGTCGTCCCTGGAGGGCTAGACCATGGCTTCGACTTTTTGGGTCCGTTTGGCGGAATACCTGCTGCTCTGCCTGCAAAATTGGTTTTGGTTCATTCCGGTGCTTGCCTGCGGCTTCTTCCTCTCCCGGCTGGTGCTGGCCTTCCTGCCGGTGAAGCCCCGGCGGGGATGGCGAATCGCGCTGATTTTGTTCCTGGGCAGCGTTTCCGACATGGTGATCTGGCTGGGGGACACCAATCTGCTGCTCACCCTGCTGGCCTTCGTCCCTGTGCTCCTGCTGTCCTCCAAGGGGGACCGGGTGGGGCGGCTGGCGGTGACGGTCATCTTTTTCTGCCTCATCATGCCCGTCAACGCCGCGCTGAACACCTACTACGCCCCCGCCATGGCCCACTTCAAGCTGGACGAACTATTTTACTACAGCAACAAATTCATCCGCCCCGCCATCTGGGGGCTTTTGTATCTGCTGGCCCGAAAGCGCCTGCCGGAGCGGCCGCCCCAGCTTTCTCCCCGGTTCTGGGGCCTGGTGCTTCTGCTTTCCGCCATGCCCTTCAGCTCCCTGCTGGCGGTGGTGCTGCTGCCCATCCTCCAGTCGGACTATATTTACGACAGCTTTCTCCTGCACGGCCTGGTTATGAACCTGGGCGTGGCGGTGCTGCCCTTCGTGTTCCTGACCGCCCTGGCTCTGCTGTACGCCATCCTGGTGCTGGAGACTCACGAGCGGCTGGAGGAGGCGGACAAGCTGGCCTCCCTCCGGGAGAGCTACTACCAGGGTCTCCGGCGGGAGGAGAGCCAGCTCCGTACTCTGCGCCACGACCTCCGGAACCACCTGACGGCCCTCCGGGGCCTGGTGGAGCTGGGGGAAGACGGCAAAGCCCTGCAATACATCGACCAGCTGGCGAATTCCTCCGCCCTCCGGGGCGGGCGGAGGCTGTGCGAAAACGACGTGGCCAACGCCGTCCTCTCCGCCAAGGCGGAGGCCATGGGCCGCTCGGGCCTCACGGCGGACTTCGCCGTGTCCCTGCCCAAGGACCTGTCCCTTTCGGACGTGGACCTCTGCGCGCTGCTTGGCAACGCGGCGGACAACGCCATGGAGGCGGCGGAGCAGGCGGCGGACAAAACCGTCACCCTCCGCTGCCGGGCGGAGAAGGGGCTCTTCATGCTCCGGGTGGAAAACGCCTATGCCGGGGAGCTCTCCCCGGACCTTGCCACCACCAAGCCGGACAAGGCGTCCCACGGCTTCGGCCTGGCGGGAATGCGGGAGATCGCGGAGCGCCTGGGCGGGTCGCTGGAGACCCGAACCAGCGGCGGGCGGTTCCAGCTGGTGGTGTGCCTGCCTCTTCTGCCATGAAAAAGCGCGCCCCCTTCGAAGACAGAACTTCGAAGGGGGCGCTTATCCTATCGAATCTCCCGGCCCTTGACCCGCAGGCGGTTCATAGCCCGGGCCAGGGTGGCCTGGGCCAGCTGGTACTCCTGGCGGCTCCTTTTTTGAAGCATAGCCTCCCGGGCCTGGTCGGCCTCCCGCTGGGCGCGGGCGGCGTCAATCTCCTCCGGGCGCTCCACCGAGTCCACCAGAACCAGCACGTCGTTCTTCTCCACCTTCATCATGCCGGCGGACACCGCCGCCTGCTGAACGGGACCCTCCGGGGCCTGAAAGCGCAGTGTCCCCGGCGTGACAGCGGCAATCATGCTGGCGTGATGGGCCAGAATCCCCTGCTCTCCATCGCTGGTGGGAATGGTCAGCTGGAGGCAGGGCCCCTCGTAAAAGCCCCGATCCGCCGCCAGAATATGCACCTGGAAGGTCTTCATCAGGCCTCACCCGCCTCTATCCGCTTCGCCTTGGCCACCACGTCCCGCCAGGTGCCCACGTTGTAGAAGGCCGCCTCCGGGTACTGGTCCAGTTCGCCGTTCACCAGCTTCTCAAAGCTCTCCAGCGTGTCCCGCAGGGGCACGTAGACCCCAGGGATGCCGGTGAACTTCTCCGCCACGGTGGTGGGCTGGGCGAAGAAGCGCTGGAGCCGCCGGGCCCGGGCCACGGTGGAGCGGTCCTCCTCACTGAGCTCATCCATGCCCAGGATGGCGATGATGTCCTGAAGCTCCATGTACTTCTCCAGAATCTCCTGGGCCTTCCGGGCGACGCGGTAGTGCCGCTCGCCCACTACGTCGGCCTCCAGAATCCGGGAGGAGGAGGCCAGGGGGTCCACCGCCGGGTAAATGCCCTGCTCGGAGATTTTCCGGCTCAGCACCGTCGTCGCGTCCAGATGGGCGAAGGTGGTGGCCGTGGCCGGGTCCGTCAGGTCGTCGGCAGGGACGTAGACCGCCTGGACGGAGGTGACGGAGCCGTTTTTCGTGGAGGCGATCCGCTCCTGGAGCTCCCCCATCTCGTTGGCCAGGGTGGGCTGGTAGCCCACGGCGGAGGGCATCCGGCCCAGGAGGGTGGACACCTCGCTGCCCGCCTGGACGAAGCGGAAGATGTTGTCGATGAACAGCAGCACGTCCTTATGCTCCCTGTCCCGGAAGTGCTCCGCCATGGTCAGGCCCGCCAGGGCCACCCGCATGCGCACGCCCGGCGACTCGTTCATCTGGCCGAAAACCAGGGCGGTCTTGTCCGCCACGCCGCTCTCCCGCATCTCCCGCCAGAGGTCGTTGCCCTCCCGGCTGCGCTCGCCCACGCCGGTGAAGATGGAATAGCCGCCGTGCTCCGTGGCCACGTTGTGGATCAGCTCCTGAATCAGAACGGTCTTTCCCACGCCCGCGCCGCCGAAGAGGCCGATCTTCCCTCCCCGGGGATAGGGCTCCAGCAGGTCGATGACCTTGATGCCGGTCTCCAGAATCTCCACCGCCGGGCTCTGCTCGTCAAAGGCGGGGGGACGGCGGTAAATGCTTCTGGCGGGGGTGCCCTCGGGCACCGGGCCGCCGCCGTCGATGGGCTGGCCCAGGACGTTGAACATCCGTCCCAGGGTGGCCGTGCCCACGGGCACCTGGATGGTCCGGTCCGGCACGTCCACCGCCAGCCCCCGGGCCAAGCCCTCGCTGGGGGAGAGCATGATGCAGCGCACCATGTTCTTCCCGATGTGCTGGGCCACCTCCATTACCCGCAGTCCGCCGTCCTTTTCCACGGTCAATTCCTCCCGCAGCTTGGGGAGGGCGCCGGTCTGAATCTCCACGTCGATTACAGGACCGGATATCTGTACAATGATTCCCCGTTCCAAACTCCCTTACCTTCCCTTCTTCTGGCGCTGGGCCCTGGCCCCGGCGGAGATCTCCGTAATCTCCTGGGTAATGGCCGCCTGCCGGACCCGGTTGTACTGGAGGGACAGCTCGCCCAGCAGCTTTTCCGCGTTCCGGTTGGCGTTGTCCATGGCGGTCATCCGGGCGTTCTGCTCACAGCAGAAGCTGTCGATCAGGGCGCTGTAGATGAAGCCGGACACATAGCTCTGCATCATGTTGTTCAGCACGGTCTTCACGTCGGGATAAAACTCAAACGGCTCCTTCACCGCCCGCTCTCCGGCGGGGGGCGGAGCGAAGTGGGACCTGTGAAAGGGCAGCAGCCGGGCGGACCGGGCCTGAAAGCTCATGGCGCTTTCCATATCAGTGTAGATGACGAAAATCTCCCGCAGCTCCCCCCGGTCAAAGCCCTCCAGCAGCAGCGCGCTGATCTCCCGGGCCCGGGCCATGGTGGGATTCTGGGCTGTGTAGAGGAAGCTGTGCTCAATGGGAATGTTCCGCTGGTCAAAAAAGCGCCTGCCGTACTCCCCCACCACGAAGAGCTTCGTGTCCGGGTGCCGCTCCAGCAGCCGCTGGGCCTCCCGTATGGCGTTTTGGTTATAGGACCCGGCAAGGCCCTTGTCCGCGGTGATGACCAGACAGCCGTAGGTCCCCCCCATGGGGGCGTCGTCGTTGGGGGGGTAGAAATAGTGGCTGTCCACGTCGTATGCCGTGCGGAAAATCCGCTTGATCTCCCCCCGCAGAGCCTCAAAATAGGGGCGGGTGTGGTCCAGCTCCTGCCGGGCCCGCTGGAGCTTGGTGGAGGCGATGAGGTACATGGCGTTGGTGATCTTCCGGGTCTCCCCCACGCTTTCAATGTGGCTTTTGATCTCCTTTGTTCCCGCCATGTCACGCGCCCCGCTTCCTCTGGAAGCTCCCCAGGGCCTTCCGGGCCAGGGAGACGATCTCCGCCCGGTCCTCCTCCGTCAGCTGGCCGGTGAGGTCCACGCGGCTGCAAAGGTCCGGGGCCTCCTCCTCCACCGCGGCCAGCAGATGAGCCCGGAAGGCGTCCATCTCCTCCAGCGGCACGTCCTGCATTCCATGGGCCATGGCCGCCACCAGGACGATCACCTGCTGGTGCTGGGAGAGGGGCGCGTACCGGGACTGGCGCAGAAGGCGCATCAGGCCCTGGCCGTAGGTAAGCTGGCGCTTGGTGGCGTCGTCCAGGTCGCTGGAGAACTGGGTGAAGACCTCCATCTCCCGGTATTGGGCCAGATCCAGCCGCAGCGTCCCCACGGCCTTTTTCATGGCCTTGGTCTGGGCGTCGCCTCCCACCCGGGAGACGGAGAGGCCCACATTCACCGCAGGCCGCTGCCCGGCGAAGAACAGATCGCTCTCCAGGAAAATCTGCCCGTCGGTGATGGAGATGATGTTGGTGGGAATGTAGGCGGACACGTCGCCCGCCTGGGTCTCCACAATGGGCAGGGCGGTCATGCTGCCGCCCCCCAGCTCGTCGGAGAGATGGGCCGCCCGCTCCAAAAGCCGGGAGTGGAGGTAGAACACGTCTCCGGGAAAGGCCTCCCGCCCGGGGGACCGCTCCAGGAGCAGGCTCAGCGTCCGGTAGGCGATGGCGTGCTTGCTCAGATCGTCATAGACGATGAGAACGTCCTGTCCCCGGCGCATAAAATACTCCCCCAGGGCGCAGCCCGCGTAGGGGGCGATATACTGGAGGGCCGCCGAGGCGCTGGCCGGGGCGCTGACCACGGCGGTGTACTCCATGGCCCCCCGCTGGGTGAGGTTCTCCACAATCTGGGCGACGGAGCTGGCCTTCTGGCCGATGGCCACGTAGACGCACACCACGTCCTTGCCCTTCTGGTTCAGGATGGTGTCCAGGGCGATGGCGGTCTTGCCGGTCTGCCGGTCGCCGATGATCAGCTCCCGCTGTCCCCGGCCGATGGGGAACATGGAATCGATGGTCAAAAGTCCCGTCTCCATGGGGGTGTTCACAGGCTGGCGGTCCAGAATACCGGGGGCCGGGGCCTCAATGGGGCGGTGGCTCTCCGCTGTAATGCTGCCCTTCCCGTCCACCGGGGTCCCCAGGGCGTCCACCACCCGGCCCAGAAACGCCTCTCCCACCGGCATGCCGGCGGTCTTCAGCGTCCGGCGGACCATGCCGCCGGCGGAGACCTCCTCGCTGCCGCTGAAGAGGATACAGCTCAAGCCGTCCCGCCGCAGGTCCTGCACCATGCCCTTGACGCCGGAGCCGAACAGCAGAATCTCGCCGTACTGGGCGTGATCCAGGCCCTTGACGGTGGCGATCTCGCCATCCACCGTCACCACCTCGCCGATCTCCTCCGGGACCACGGCTACGGTCCAGTCCTCCACCGCCTGGCGCATCAGGGGCAGGATGTCCCCCGCCCCGGCGTCCAGGCCGCGCAGATAATCCCGGAACTGCCGGACCCGGCCCCGCATAGTCCAGTCGTACATGTCGGCTCCCACCTGAAGGCGGAAGCCCTGCTTCAGTGCCTCGTCCCGCTCCCAGTGGAGGGGAATTTTCCGTTTATACTTCTCCTCAATAAACCGCTCAAAGCGCCGGGTCTGTTCCTCCGTGGGCCGGACGGCGCTGCGGAGTTCCGCCTTCAGGCTGCCTCTAGCGCTCCTCATGGACTTGTCCTCCCTCCGCCAGGTCCAGGAACTGGTCAAAGAGGTCCGTGTCGGCCTTCACCGTCAGCTTTTTCACTGCCGCCGCCGCCAGTTCCCGCAGCTCTCTCTGAGAGTCCTGAATGACCCGCTCGCGGCTGCTGGCCGCCTCCTCCTTGGCCTTGGCGACGATCTGCCGGGCCTGGGCCATCTGCTCTTCCACGGACTGCTGCACCGCCGCCTGGGCCTTGGCCCGGGACTGGCGGATTTCCTCCTCCGCCCCGTCCAGCTTGGACTGATAGGCGCTCTTCAGTTCCTCCGCCTCCCGAAGCTTTTTCGCCGCCTCCTCATCCAGGCTCCGGTAGTACGCCTCCCGCTTGGCCATGAACTGCTTCACCGGCTGATAGAGGAGGAAATACAGCCCGCCGGTAAGAATGACCAGGTTCATCCAGTGCAGCAGAATCTGCTGCCAATCGATATTCAAGGGGATATTCACGCCGCTCACCTGCCTTACAACACGAAGATGATGAGAATGACCACCAGCAGGGCGTAGATGATCGCCGTCTCAATAAAAACCAGGCCCAGCATCAGCGTGGTGCGGATTTTTCCCTCCGCCTCGGGCTGGCGGCCCACGCTCTCCGCCGCCTTGCCAGTGGCGATGCCCATGCCCAGGGCGCCGCCCAGGGCGGCCAGGCCGATGGCCACGGCAGAGGCCATGGTCTTACCGCCGGAGGCGTCCTCCTGCGTCTCCGTCTGCGCGGCGGGCTCCCCCGTCTCCTCCCCCGCCGCCAGGGCGGGCACGGCCAGCGCCGCCGCCAGCAGCAGCACCAGGCCCAGAATCCACAGCTTTTTCATCCACTTGTTCATGACAGAAAACCTCCCAATTATGTTCAGAATGATCGTTGCCGCCGGTTCAGGCCGCCCGCCGCTTTCCCTCTTTCGCAGGCGCGGGCTCGGACACCTCGCCATAGAAAAGGGCCGTCAGCATGGTGAGCACATAGGTCTGAATCAGCGCGTGGAGCAGCGTGAACAGCACGCCCACCACCACCGGAAGCACAAAGCTCAGATTGACATAATAGTATACCAGTTCCGTCACCAGCAGGCCGCTGAGCAGCGCGCCGAAGAGACGGAAGCTCATGGAAATCGGAAGGGAGAACTCCTTCAGCGTTCTCCCCACGCCCTTCACGCCGTTTCCGGCCACGCCGCCGGAGAGAATCACCAGATAGGAAAGCGTTCCCAGGGCAATGGCGGCGTTGACGTCGGACAGGGGGGCGGGCAGGGTGATAGGGTGGCCGTGAACCGTCACGGCCTGGAGGCCCAGCAGCTCGAACAGCGTCCCCGTAAAGACAAACGCGCCGGCGGCGAAGATATAGGCCCCCAAAAACGCGGAGCGGTGGGGGCTGCTGCTTTTCGCCATGCCGTCAAACAGGCCCACCGCCTCCTCCAGCACCAGCTGGAGCTTTCCCGGCGCGTAGCGGAACCGGGGGATCGCGAAAATCCGGATACAGGCGGCGGCAAGGAGCAGAAGCAGCGTCACCGTGAACGCGGAAACCAGCCCCGGGTTCACCTCCTTGATTCCAAAGAGGCTGATTCGGTTCACCTCGTGGAGCACAGCGTCCCGCATAGCCTCCTTCACGGTCTCCGTCCGGCCCGGAGAGCCCGCGAGCAAAGCGCCGGCCAGCAGCAGGAAAACTGCCGTCAGCCAAAGCGCCAGGCCCTTTTTGTGTTGTTTCATCAGGCATCCCTTCTCTCACTCATTTGCCCCGGTCCATGCCGGTGAACGGGGCAGCGGAATTGGCGCGGTTTGGTATGGTTTGATTATAGTAACTCTTGGAAAAAAGTCAAGGCTCAGAAGAGAAAAATTACCCGCCCGGCCGCTTCTCCGCTTTAAATTTTAACGGTCCCTTGATGCAAAAGCAGCCCAAAAACGCCCGGACTCCGCCCCGCAGGGGGAATCCGGACGTTTATTTTTCCGTGTCTGGACACTCAGGCGTAAATCTGTGTATAAATGCCCACCCAATGCAGCGCCGCTCCCGCCAGGACGAAGACGTGCCAGACGCAGTGGTCGTACTTTCGCTTCCCCGCGAAGGGAATCATCCCCAGGGTATAGGCCAGTCCCCCCGCGAAGATGAACCAGAGCAGCGTCCGGCTCTGAAGGTACATCCGGGGCAGGAAGACCAGCCCGCTCCAGCCGATGAGGAAGTACAGCGTAAAGTGCAGGGCCCGCCAGCGGCCGGGGCCGAAGGCCATCACCAGCGTCACGCCGGTGAGAATTACCGCCCACTGGGCGCAGAACAGCACCGTCCCCGCCGTTCCCCCCAGGTACACCAGCAGGATGGGGGCGAAGGTGCCGCCGATCAGCAGGTAGATGGACGTGTAGTCAAACCGGCGGAGGACCCGCTTGGCCCTGGAGCCCGTGGGCATGGCGTGGTATACGCAGCTCATCAGCATCATCACCACCATGCTGATTCCATAGACGCAGGAGGCCAGCCGCTCCGCCGCCGCCCCGGAGCGGGCCAGCAGCAGCGTCAGCGCCGCCGCCGCCCCCAGAGCCCCCAGACCGTGGCTGGCGGCGTTGAAAACCTCCGCCCCCACCGTCAGGCGGGGCGGCTCGTTCCGGGCCTGAACCTTCGCCCTGCGTACCGCCCGCAGACGGGCGCGCTGCATCTGCTGTTTCGTCAAAACTGCCTCCATGGTATTCCTCCCCAGCTTCCGCTGTGCGTGTTTCCGTATGTTACATTTCGACATGATACATGGATGGAAGCCGCTCTTTCCGACGCCGCAAACCGCGGCGGGCAAAGGCAACCGCCGCTGTCGGCCTCCCAGTTAATGGTATCAATATTGTATAATCTAGTTTTTAATATTATATTACACGATTCATTCCCATATTGCAAGTAGTTTTTGCAAAAAAATTGGACCTATCCAACCGCCCTGGATTTTAACACAGGTTCACGGAGAAAACCTTGGGCAAACCGACGAAATTTCCCAGATTTTTCCGTCCCACGAATAACAAAACCTGGGAGCCGGACCAGAAACGGCCCGGTTCCCAGGTTCTCCGCCCGGAGGCGTTCACTCCCGCTCCAGCTCCGCCATGCTCCGGCTAAACTGGACGGCGAACATGGAGGCGGTGGCGGTCACTGCCAGAAAATCCGCCACCGGCTCCGCCAGGAAGACGGCAAAGGCTTTGTCGGCGAAGAAGTTCGGCAGAATATAGATGAGGGGAATCAGCAGAATGATCTTCCGGAGCACGGCCAAAAACAGGGAGGTCTTGGCGTTTCCCAGGGCCACAAAGGTCTGCTGGCAGGAAATCTGGATGCCGAACAGGCAGGTGGTTCCCATGTAAATCCGCAGGGCCCAGGCGGCGTAGTCCACCAGCTCCGGGTTGTTGTTGAAAATCCGCACGAAGACTTGGGGAAACAGCTGGACCACCGCCCAGAGGACCGCCGAGTAGATCACACAGGATTTCAGCAGGCAGCGGAAGGCGTCCTTCACCCGCTGGGCGTTCCGCGCCCCGAAGTTATAGCTGACAATCGGCTGGGCTCCCTGGCTCAGGCCCTGAAGGGGCATCATGGCAAACTGCATCATGCTGGTCAGCACCGTCATGGCCCCCACCGCCAGGTCCCCGCCGTATTTCAGCAGGGAAGAATTGAAGCACACGGCGATCAGGCTCTCCGTGGACTGCATGATGAAGGGCGAGAGACCCAGGGCCAAACTGGGCAGGAACACCTTGGGCTGAAGCCGCAGAGTCTCCCTCCTCAGCCGCCACTTCGTCTGGGGGCTGGTGAGAAACCGGAGGACCCACGCGGCGGAAACCGCCTGGGAGAGGATGGTCGCCAGCGCCGCCCCCCGGACCCCCATGCCGAGCCCGAAGATGAAAATGGGGTCCAGCAGCGTATTCAGCCCCGCGCCGATGAGGACGGTCTTCATGCTGACGGTGGTGAAGCCCTGGGCGGTAATGTAGGCGTTCATGCCCAGGGTCACCTGAACAAAGAGCGTGCCCAGGGAGTAGATGTTCATATAGTCCAGGGCGTAGCCGATGGTATTCTCACTGGCGCCGAAGGTCAGCAGCAAGGGCTCCGCAAAGACCCGGAACACCACCGTCAGCACGGCGGAGGCAAGGATCAGCAGGGAGAAGCTGTTGCCCATGATCTGCCGGGCCCCCTCCAGGTCCCCCCGTCCCTCCTGGATGGAGGCCCGGGGCGCGCCGCCCATGCCCACCAGCGCCGCGAAGGCGGAGATCAACATAATGATGGGCAGGCAGACTCCCACGCCGGTGAGGGCCAGGGCCCCCACGGTGTCCACGGGCTTCATATGGCCGATGTAAACCCGGTCCACCAGGTTGTAGAGCATGTTGACAATCTGGGACGTGATGGTGGGCAGCGCCAGGGAGAACAGCAGCCGGCTCACCTTCCCGCTGCCCAGGTCGACACTGTGTTGATTCATGGCAAACGCTCCTTTCCCGCGCTCAATTCCTCCGTCTCCCGGAGCACCCTCTCCAGCAGGTTCAGGAAGACGGTCCGCTCCTCCTCCGTCAGCCCCGCCAGCATCCGCCGCCCGCAGGCGGCCTGCACAGCCTGGGCCTCTCGGGCCAGAGGAGCGCCCTCGCCGGTAATCTCCAAATGAATGATCCGCCGGTCCTCCCCGTCGGCCCGCCGGGCCAGAAGCCCCCGGGCCGTCAGCACCTCCACCGACTGGGAAACCTGGGACTTCGCAATTCCCCGAAGCTCCGTCACGTCCCGGGCGGTGTCCTGGCCGGGGTGGTTGGCCAGAAAGAGGAGGACGTGAATCTCCCGCACGGAAAGACCCGTCCGCTCCAGCAGGGGAAGAAACTGGCGGTCATAGTACTTTGAAAATCTCCGGGGCAGGCGGGTGAGCTGGGCGATGGTAATCATAGTCCGGCCTCCTTCGTTCTTTTCAAAACCGTTCTTTTTGGAACCATCGGAGTATAACACACCGCCGCCTTTCTGTCAAGGGGCGCGGGACAGGGGACGCCGCCGCTCAAAAATGTGCCCCGGCCTTCGCCGGGGCACGCAGCGCTCATTTCATCAGTCCGCACACCAGATCCGTGTATCCGGAGGGGTCGTCCAGGGGCAGGCCCGCAATCAGAAGGGCCTGGCTGTACAGCAAGTTGGCGTAAGTTTTCGCCTTCTCCGGGTCCGCCTCCACGGCGGCCTCCAGGGCCCGGAAGGCGGAATGCTCCACGTTCAGCTCCAGAATCCGCTCCGCTTTGATGGACGCGTCCGGCTGGACGGCCTGGAAGTACTTCTCCATCTCAAAGCTCAGTCCCTCCCCGGCGGTGAGGCAGACGGGGTGGGATTTCAGCCGGGCGCTGGCCTTGACCTCCTTGACGGCGTCCCCCAGGGTCTCCTTCACGAAGTCGAAGACGGCCTTGTGGGCCTCGGCCTCCTCCTCGGCCTTTTTGGACTCGCCCTCCTCGATCTCCTGGTCCAGGACGGAGCGGAACTCCTTGTCCTTGTAGCTCCGCAGCGTCTGGGCGCAGAACTCGTCCACCTCCTCGGTGAAGTAGAGGATTTCCGTCCCCGCGTCCCGCAGCCCCTCGGTCTGGGGGAGCTTGTCGATCTTGTCCGCGGTCTCTCCGGCGGCGTAGTAAATATACTTCTGCTCCTCCTTCATCCGGGAGACGTACTCGTCCAGGGTGACGGGCTTTTTCTCCGTGGAGGAGTAGAACAGCAGCAGGTCCTGAAGCAGGTCCTTGTGGCGGCCGTACTCGTTCACCACGCCGTACTTCAGCTGGCGGCCGAAGTTCTTCCAGAAGGTCTGATAACCCTCCCGGTCCTCCGCCAGGAATTTTGTGAGGTCCGCCTTGATCTTCTTCTCCAGATTGGAGGCAATGACCTTCAGCTGCCGGTCATGCTGCAAAAGCTCCCGGGAGATGTTCAGGCTCAGGTCCGGGGAGTCCGCCACGCCCCGGACGAAGCGGAAGTGCTCCGGCAGGAGGTCGGCGCATTTGTCCATGATGAGCACGCCGTTGGAGTAGAGCTGGAGGCCCTTCTCAAACTCCTTGGTGTAATAGTCGAAGGGCGTGGCCCCGGGGACGAAGAGCAGGGCCTTGTAAGTGACGCTGCCCTCCACGGAGACGGGGATGCAGCGCTGGGGGTCGGCGTAGTCGTGGAACTTGTCCCGGTAGAACTTGTGGTACTCCTCCTCCGTCACCTCGGACTTGGCCCGCTGCCAGATGGGGACCATGGAGTTCAGCGTCTCCACCTCGGTATAGGTCTCATACTCCGGCTTGTCCTCCGGGGAGTCCTCCTTCTTCCGGGTCTTGGAGACCTCCATGCGGATGGGGAAGCGGATATAGTCGGAGTACTTCCGCACCAGCTCCTGGAGCTTCCAGCTCTCCAGGAACTCGCCGTACTTCTCGTCATCGGTGTCGGCCTTGATGTGCATGATGATGTCGGTGCCCACGGTCTCCTTTTCGCACGCGGTAATCGTGTACCCGTCGGCCCCGGAGGACTGCCACATAAAGGCGCTCTCCGCCCCGTACTTCCGGGTCACCACCGTGATATGGTCGGAGACCATAAAGGCGGAGTAAAAGCCCACGCCGAACTGGCCGATGACGTCGGTGTCTCCGGCGTCGTCTCCCAGCTCCTGTTTGAACTTATAGGAACCGGAGGAGGCGATGACGCCCAGGTTGTTCTCCAAGTCCTCCTTATCCATGCCAATGCCGTTGTCGGAGACCGTCAGCAGCCGCTGCTCCCGGTCTGCGGAGACTTCGATTTTAAAATCTCCCCGGTCCATGCCCACGCCGCCGTCCGTCAGCGCCTGGTAGCAGAGCTTGTCACAGGCGTCGCTGGCGTTGGAGATTATCTCCCGCAGGAAAATCTCCTTGTGGGTGTAAATGGAGTTGATCATCAGGTCCAGCAGCCGCTTGGACTCCGCCTTGAACTGCCTTTTTGCCATAATCTGTATGCACTTCCTTTTCTTTATTTTATAACAACTTTAAAATATAGCACAGCCTCTATGGAAAATAAATGACCATTTTGTAAATTTCCGCCCAAACCAGTTGTTTGTCCGCCCGGTTGCGAGTAGAATAGAGAAAAACAATACCGGACCGGCAAAGGAGTTCAGACACATGGGCTTTTTTCAGAGAATCGGCGGCGCGATGGCCCGCTTCATGTACGGACGCAACGGATGGGACCAGCTGAATCAGGCGCTCTTCCGGGGGTATCTCGTCTTGTGGGCGGCGGAGCTCGTGCTCTTCTTCCTGAAGCGGGGGATGGCCGTCCGGGTTCTGGAGAGCGTGCTGTTCTTTTTGATGATCGTGATTTTGTTCCGCTCGTTTTCCAAAAACCTCTCCCGCCGGCGGACGGAAAACCAGAAGTGGGTGAACTGGTACTGCGGCCTGAAGAACCGCAGCGCCGGGGCCCGGGCCCGCCACGCCGACAAGGAGCACAAGTATTTTACCTGCAAAGACTGCAAAACCATCTGCCGCGTCCCGGTGGGCAAGGGGAAGATCGTCATCACCTGCCCAAAATGCGGCGCGCAGATTCAGGCAAGGACGTGATTCGAGGCGGCGGAGCTTTGCTCCGCCGCCTTTTCCCGCCTAGCCCAGAGCCACGTCCAGCACCATCATAATCAGGAACCCGCCGACAAAGCCGCAGGTCCCCGCCCGGCTGTGGGCCTGGGGCACCAGCTCCTCCACCACCACATACAGCATCGCTCCGGCGGCGAAGCTCAAAAGCCAGGGCATCACAGGATGGGCCCAGGCGGCGATCAGCACCACCAGAATGCCGAACACCGGCTCCACCGCCCCGGAGAGCATCCCGCCGGTGAAGGCTTTCAGCCGCCCCCGGCCCTCCTGCCGCAGGGGAAGGGCCACCGCCGCCCCCTCGGGGAAATTCTGAATGCCGATGCCCAGGGCCAGCGCCATGGCTCCCGCCGCCCCCTCGCCGCTGGCCGCCAGGGCGAAGGCCAGGCCCACCGCCATGCCCTCCGGCACGTTATGTAGGGTGATGGCCGTCATCAGCAGCGTGTTCTGCCTCCAGGCGGCGTTGGTCTCTCTCTCCCGCCGCAGGCAGGGCAGCAGCGCGTCCAGCGCCGCCAGGAACACCACGCCCAGCAGCATCCCCGCGGCGGCGGGCAGCCAGCCGGGAACGCGGCCCTCCTCCGCCGCCTGGTCGATGGCGGGAAGCAGCAGGCTCCACACGGAAGCCGCCGTCATGACCCCGGCGGCAAAGCCCAGCATCGCCTTTTGAAACCGGGGCTTCGGCTCCCCGGAGAGGAAAAATACCATGGCGGCCCCCAGGGTGGTCATCAGGAAGGTGAAACCCGTGCCCAGGGCGGCCCAGCCAATAGACCGCAGCATATACATCAACGCCTTATTTTTGATTCAGGCAGTCCGGAGACCCGGTCCGCCCGTATGCCAGTATAAGCCGGGAGGACAGAAGTGGTGCTTGATTTTTCCTACAGGCCGTGGTATAGTGTAGCTGACTCGATACAAGCGTTGAAAGGACCTCATATAAGTCCGCTGAAGTGCGCGGGCGTTTCTACGAAGCCGCCGAAGGCTTCTCTATGGGTGTCTGTACGGAGCAGGGATTTCCCTGGCCGCACAGGCGTCCTTTTTCTTTTGTATCGGCAGATTTGAAAAGGGGTTGTTTCTATGGCAGTCACCATCTTGAAAGGCAGCGTTGTCTCCGCCCCGGCCCTGGGGCGGCTGGAGATTACGGAGGGCGGCTATCTGGTCGCTGAGGAGGGAAAAATCGCCGGCGTCTTTCCCGTTCTGCCGGAGCGGTACGCCGGGGCGGCGGTGGAGGATTACGGGGACGCGCTGATCGTGCAGTCCTTCGCGGACCTCCACCTCCACGCCCCCCAGTACCCGATGCTGGGCATGGGCATGGACCTGCCCCTCCTGGACTGGCTGAACGCCTACACCTTCCCCACTGAGGCCCGCTTCGCCGACCCGGACTACGCCCGGGAGGTTTACCGCAGGCTGGCCCGGGAGCTTATGGAGCACGGCACCACCCGGGTCTGCATGTTCTCCTCTCTCCACCGGGAGGCGACGCTGATTTTGATGGAGGAGCTGGAGAGGGCCGGCGTCACAGGATACGTGGGCAAGGTGAACATGGACCGCAACGGCATTCCCGCCCTCCAGGAGGAGACGGAGGATTCCAAGCGGGAAACCCTCCGCTGGCTGGAGGAGTGCCGGGATTTCCGGTACGTGAAGCCCATCCTCACCCCCCGCTTCACCCCCTCCTGCACGGACGGTCTCATGGACTTTCTGGGAAAGCTGGCGGCGGAACGGGGCCTGCCCGTCCAATCCCACCTGTCGGAGAACCGCGGGGAAATACAGTGGGTAAAGGAACTACATCCTGATTGCGAACAGTATTGGGAAACCTACGCGAAATATGGTCTTTGGAACGACCGGACCCTGATGGCCCACTGCGTCTGGTCCGACGCGCGGGAGCGGCAGGCTATGAAGGACGCCGGCGTCACGGTGGTGCACTGTGCGGATTCCAACCAGAATCTCTGCTCCGGCACGGCCCCCGTCCGAGTGATGCTGAACGAGGGGCTGAAGGTGGCCCTGGGCAGCGACATCGCCGGAGGCGACCATCTCAGCATGTTTGAGGTGGTGGCCGCCTCCATCCGGGCCTCCAAGGCCCGGCGGATTCTGGACGGCTGGGAGACGGACTTCCTCACCGTGGCGGAGGGCTGGTATCTGGGGACCTCCGCCGGGGCGGCGTTTTTCGGGGAGAAGCCGGGCTTTGCCCCGGGAAACAGCCTTCACGCCATGGTACTGGACGACGGGGACCTCCCCCAGCCCCATCCCCTGACCGTTCAGGAGCGTCTGGAGCGCTGCGTCTACCGCCGGCAGAAGGACGCCGTCCAGGCCGTCTGGAGCGAGGGCCGCCTTACTTTTTCTCGAGAGAAAAAGTAAACAAAAAGAGCTTTCGCGCCCTTCAAAGACCCGGTGTTGCACCGGGCTGAAGCGGAAACCATCCGCCGGCTTCCGGCTCTCCTTCTGCTCACCACAGGTTAGCAAACCCATAAAAACAGCCCGGTCCCCAAGGGACCAGGCTGTTTTTACTCCTCTTCCGTCTGAAAGGCAGCCCCGCCCAGGCCGAAGTCCTGCTCCGCGCTGCCGGTGTCCCGGCGAAGCATGTGCTCCATGACCCGGATGTCCGAGTCCACATCCATGGCCTCCGCCTGATAGAGCTCGTCCAGCTGGTGCTCGAAGCCCTTGACTATGGAGTCCATGGTGTTCTCAATCCGCTGCTTGGCCTGGCGGAGGTTCTCCCCCTCCACTCCGGCGGCCTCAAACTGGGCGTAGGAGTTCAGCAGCTTCTGGGTGGTGGGCAGGTAGTAGTTCAGGAAGGTGCCGATGCGGTCCGCCTTCTTCGGGTCCTCCTCCACGGCCTTGAAGATTTTCGCCGTGATCTCCTCCAGGCGGGAGATTTGCGCGGAGAGAACGGGGTCCGCGATCTGGTCGTTGGCCCGGCGGATGTTCCGGAGGATGCCGGAATACCCCTCCTCCGCCTCCTTGGGGGCGGCCTGCGGGGGCGTTTTGGGCTCCGCCTCCGCAGCCTCCTGAACCTCCTGGAAGCGCTGGCGGAAGCCCGCCTCCGCCCCGCTGCCCCGGAAGAGGTAGCCCAGCTCCGCGTTCAGATACGCCTTCCCGCCGAAGTACCCCTTGTCGATCATCTTCTCCAGGTCCTTTTCCACCCGCCGCTCAGAGTAGCCCAGGGTCCGGGCCAGCTCGTCAATGGGCATGGCCTCCCGGTCTCCCAGAACCAGGAGGTATTTGGAATAGCGCTTGAGCTGGCGTTCCATAGAGAAGCCGCTGTACAGCATGGCTCCGCCTCCGGCAGCCAGGGCCAGCCCGCTGAACAGATCCTCCAGCCACCAGAGGGAGGTCCAGTCGTTCTGCATGGCCCACAGGGTGCTGCTCACCCCATCTATCGCGGCATTCATGCCGAAGAACAGCACAATCAGGCCGATGATTTTCAGCCACCACGCATTGGCTTTCTTTGCCTTGGGGGACTTGGTGACCTTCTTCACCGCCTTGGCGGCCTTTGTCTGCCGGTGGGGCGCGGAGGTCCCGGTCCCGGAAGCTCCGGCCTGTCCCGGGGAGCCGGTCCCCTGGAGGGGCGGGGCCTTCTGAGCGGGTTTCTTCTCGTCCTCGGCAAAGAGCTTGCCGAACAGCAGCACCAGCCCCACGGGCCAGAAAAACCAGAAGGCCAGGATAATCAGGGGCCAGCTCCAGTCCCCGACGCCGGAGTTCTTTTTCTTGTTCTCCGCCATGATTCAGCCCTCTTTCTGTTTCAGCTTCCGCCTGCGCCCCTGTTCGTCTACAAGATAGGTGTGGTCCAGCTGGCCCTTCAGGTTCCCCAGCACGGAGTCGATATAGGCCCGGCGGAGGACGGCCTGCTCCGCCTGCTCCGCCTCCGTCAGCCCCTCTGGGGTCTTGGCCTTGCGGGCCAGCTCGTTGATGCGGTCAATCTGCTCCTGCTTCACGCTTGTCCCCCCTGTTCCCGCTCGAAGATCAGCTCAACAGATTCAATAAACCCGCCGGCCCTCTGTTTCTTTGGCACAAAGCCGGCGTACCGCCAGCCCTCCGCCGCCCTGCGGAGGATGATTTCCCGGTGTCCGTCTGTCTCCAGTCCGATGCCGCCAAAGAGGCTGTACCCGCTTCCATAATCGCATTGGACGATTTCAAACTCATACTCCAGCATTCCAAACTCCTCCCCTATTTCATACGGCCTTCCGGCCCGCCATTCTTCAAATTGGTACCGGATTTTTTCCCGCCTCAAACGTAGACCTGCAAGACGATGGAGATTCTCCCCTTCCGGGTCAGGCCCCCTACCTCGCTGAGCTCAAATTTTCCAAACCCCCGGGCGGACACCACGTCCCCTGCCTCCAGCGGCTTGTCCGGCTTCACGCACTCCCGCCAGTTCAGCTGGACCTTTCCGCTTTCGATGAGGGCGGCGGCCTTGCCCCGGGCCAGCCGGAAGCCGCTTGCCGCCACGGCGTCCAGCCGCAGGGAGGACACCGTGTCCCGGACCTCTTTCCGCTGTATCGCCGGAATGTGGAGATTTTCCGGCGCAATGGCCGTCACGCGGAGCTTCGTCCTCCCGGCGGAGGTCCAGCTTTGCAGGAGGAAATCCGCCACGCTGTCCAATACCAGCAAATCCGCGCTGTCCGGACCCACCAGGATGTCCCCCACCTTCTCCCGCACGATGCCCAGGCCCATGAGGCTGCCCAGGAAATCCCGGTGATCCGGTTTTTCCTCCTCCCGAAACGAGGCCCGGAGGCAGCGAATGGGGCTTTCAGCGTTCTCCGGCTCCAGCCAGTCCGGCAGGAAGAGGATCATCTGCCGTTCCGCCCCCTCATAGCCGCCCTGAAGGACATAGGCGGTCTCCGGAATTCCCGCCAGACGCAGACAGTCCTGTGCCCAGGCCCGCTGCTGGGGGCTGAGGAAGTCCGTGGCGGCGGGGATGTTCCGGCTCTCCGCCTGCCCCGCCTTGTCCAGGACCTTTGCCAGGGCCAGCCGGTCCTCTCCGGTCAGGCCCAGTCGGTCCAGCAGCGCGCCCTTATCCATGGCGCAGCTCCTGGGTGTGGACCAGGGCGGCGTAGGCTCCGTCCTTGGCCATCAGCTCCTCGTGGCTTCCCAGCTCCACCATTTTCCCGTCCTCAATGACGGCGATGCGGTCGGCGTTGCGGACGGTGGAGAGCCGGTGGGCGATGATGATGGTGGTCCTGCCCTTGGAAAGCTTGTCGAACGCCTCCTGGAGCTTGGCCTCCGTCACGCTGTCCAGGGCGGACGTGGCCTCGTCCAGAATCAGCACCGGCGGGTCTTTCAGAAAGATGCGGGCAATGGAAATCCGCTGCTTCTGCCCGCCGGAGAGCAGCACGCCCCGCTCGCCCACGTAGGTGTTGAACCCGTCGGGCATGGCGACGATGTCGTCGTAAATCTCCGCCAGGCGGGCGGCCCGGGCCACCTCCTCCTCCGTGGCCCCAGGGCGGCCATAGCGGATGTTCTCCAGAATGCTGGCGGCGAAGAGGAACACGTCCTGCTGCACCACGCCCACATTCCGCCGGAGGGACTCCTGGGTCACTTGCCGCACGTCCGTGCCGTCCAGCCGGACGGCTCCCTCGGTCACGTCGTAGAACCGGGGGATAAGCTGGCACAGGGTGGACTTTCCCCCGCCAGAGGGGCCCACCACCGCCAGCGTCTCGCCGGGGCGGATGTGAAGGTCCACGTCCCGCAGCACCGCCAGGTCCTCCTGATAGGCGAAGCTGATGTGATCCACGTCAATCTTTCCCTCCACCCGGTCCAGGACCTTGGCGTCCGGGGCGTCCTTCAGGGCGGGCTCCTCCCGCATAAGCTCGATGAAGCGGCCCAGGCCCGCCGTGCCGTTGGCGAAGAGCTCCGCGAAGTTGGAGAGTTTCCGCACCGGGGTGACGAAGGTGGTGATGTAAAGACTGAAGGTGGTGAGGTCGATGACGTTCAGCTCCCCCCGCATGATGAGCAGTCCTCCGGCGGCGATGACGGCGGCGGAGAGGATGCAGAGGAAGAACTCCATGGTGGCGTTGAACCGTCCCATGGCCTTGTGGAAAGCCCGCTTGGAGGTTTTGAAGGTGGCGTTGGAGCTGTCAAACTTCTGAAGCTCCGCCCCCTCGTTGGCAAAGGCTTTGGCCGTGCGGATACCGGAGAGGCCGGACTCAATGTCGGAATTGATGACGGCGGTCTTCTGCTTCACGGCGGCGGAGGCGGCGCTCATGGACTTCCGGCAGGACCAGACCACGGCGAAGAACACGGGCACGATGCAGGTGATCACCAGGGCCAGCCGCCACTGAATGGTGAACATGATAATCAGGGAGCCCACGATGGTGACGCCGGAGATGAAAATGTCCTCCGGCCCGTGGTGCGCCAGCTCCGTGATGTCGAAGAGGTCCGCCGTCAGGCGGCTCATGAGCTGGCCAGTGCGGTTTTTGTCGTAATAGTTGAAGCTCAGCTCCTGCATGTGGCGAAACAGGTCGTGGCGGATGTCCGCCTCCACCAGGATGCCGAAGGTGTGCCCCCAATAGCAGATCACATAGGTCAGCAGCGCCCGGAGAACGAAAGCGGCAAACACCACTCCCATCACGGCGAAAAAGGTCTTGTAGGCGCTCTGGGGCAGCAATTCATACATGCACCAGCGGGACACGGCAGGGAAGGCCAGGTCGATGAGGGAAATCAGCAGCGCACAGCTGAGGTCCATCAAAAACAGCCGCCGGTGAGGCCGGAAGTAGGAGAGGAAAATCCGCAGGGCGGATTTTTGCTGGAAATCCTGGGTGGTCATGTTTGGTATTCCTCCATTGTCAACACATGATGATACAGTTTAGCATTATAACATGGTTTTCCCGGTCATGCAAGAAAACATCCCCGGACTTAGGTCCGGGGATGTTGGGGGCTTCTCAGGAATTCGACAGGAACTCGCCCTTCATATAGCCGCTGGTGGTCACGCCGCCTACAGCGGTGAAGGTGATCTCGTACCAGTCGTTCCCCGCGCTGGAGACCACCTGGACGGAACCGCCGTTGGGAATGGTGGCCAGAATCTCGTAATTCGTGCCGGGGCCGGAGCGCACCCGGACGCCGTTGCCGCCGTTGATGACCGTGGCCCTCCCCGTCCGCAGGGAGCCGGACGGCGCGGCGGACCCGCCGCCGGAGGAAGTGCCGCCGGAAGAGGTACCGCCGGAGGAAGTGCCGCCGGAGGAAGTACCGCCGGAGGAGGCACTGCCGGAGACCCGGACAATGCAGATCGCCTTCTTGGACCCGTCCGTAACCACCACGTTGGTGGTGCCAGAGGCCACCGGGGTGACGGTGCCGTCGCTGGACACCTTGGCGATGGAGGGGTTCTCGCTGATCCAGGTATAAGTCCCGGTGCCGCCGGAGACCTTCAGCTGCCAGTCTCCCTCGGAGACCTTCCGGCTGAAGTCCGTCCGGCTGAGGGTCAGCCCGCCGGGCAGCGCCGCCGCGGAGGCGTAGCTCATGCCGCTTGTCCCGCTGGTTCCACCGGAATTCGTCCCACCGGAACTCGTCCCACCGGAACTCGTCCCACCGGAACTCGTCCCACCGGAATTCGTTCCGCCGGCATTGCCGCCCTCGGGCATGGAGCCGTCGTCCGGCGTTTCCGTTTCGCCGGGCTCACTGGAGGCATCGGGGTCGGGGTCATCAGGGTCCGTAACGGCGGGGTCCCCGGCGGGAGTATTCCCCGGCGTGGGATTGACGTCAGGCTCCTTGGGCGCGGAAATGCCGGGCTTGCTGTCTCCGCCGTCCTTGCCGGAGAACTTGTCCGCGATCTTGTCGCCATAGAGCAGATAGACCAGCAGCGCAGCCATCAGCACAATCAGCACAATCAAAACAGGCGTCACGACGCTGTACGCGCTCCGCCCGGAGGGGCTTCTGGTTCCCTCCCGAAGAATGGGGCGGCGGCGGGGCTCCTCCTCCTCCCAATACTCCTCCTCTTCACAGAAGGGGCAGTTCTTATAGGTGTCGGAGTATCGCTCTCCGCAGACTGGGCAGCGCTTCATTGCCATGATCGGTCCTCCCGCGTCGTAATATTTTGTCGTTCATCCGTCTTTATTGTTTCACCGTCCGGAGACAGCTTGTAACCGTATTTTATATCATATCCGCTTTCTCCGCCGCCGTCAAGTGCGAGTCCGGCGAAATTTGTGAATTTTCTCGGTTCTCCTTGCTTTTTCGCCGTCAAGCCATATAATGGATGTGGGACTACGAAATGAAACCGTGGGAGGTACGCGTATGAGCGCCATCATCATCGGCATCGCCGGAGGCAGCGGCTCCGGCAAAACCACCCTGACCCGGCACTTGAAAGACCACTTCGGCGGCAACGTCACCGTCATCGGACACGACAGCTACTACCGGCGGCAGGAGGGCAAGACCTACGAGGAGCGGGCCCTTCAGAATTACGACCATCCCGACGCCTTTGAGACGGACCTTCTGATCCGGCACCTGCGGGAGCTGCGGGAGGGCCGGTCCATCCAATGCCCGGTGTACTCCTATGTGGATCACAACCGGACGGACCAGACGGCGGAGGTTTTCCCCACCAAGGTGCTGATTGTGGAGGGCATCCTGATCTTTCAGGACCCGGCCCTCCGGGAGCTGTTCGACATCAAGATTTTCGTAGAGACCGACGCGGACGAGCGCATCCTCCGCCGGGCCCTCCGGGACGTGGAGGAGCGGGGGCGGACCCTGCGGTCCGTGGTGACGCAGTATCTGACCACGGTGAAGCCCATGCACGAGCAGTATGTGGAACCCTCCCGAAAGTACGCGGACATCATCGTTCTGGAGGGCGGACACAATTTGGTGGCTCTGGAGATGATTATGCAGCGGATTCAAAACCATATCGACCGGGAGTGAACCGGAAGCGCCGCAGGCGGGAACCTCTGCCGCGCCCGGTCCGCAGCACAAGAAGCCCCCGGCGGGAAGTCGCAGCGCGCTTCCCGCCGGGGACGTTTTTTCGACTGCCGCGGCCCTCCCGGTCCGGGGAGGCCGCATGCTCCGCCGCGGACCTTCGCCCTTACTTCCGCCGGACCCACTTGCCGAAGAGGGTCTTCTTGTAATGCAGCAGCTCCTCCTTGGCCTTGTCGAAGTTTCCGGCCTTCTGGAGATAGGCCACGCCCTTGGGAATGTCCTCCGTCACGCCCAGGCCCCGGGCGTAGATGGCGCCCCGCATATAGTCCGCCTCCTGATTCTGCCAGGTCACCTCGTCCAAGAGCCGGAGGGTCCGGCCATAGTCCTGAGGCGTGCCCCAGCCGTTGAAGCAGCACTTGGCCAGGTAGAACGCCCCCCACTTGCTGCCCAGCTTGTCGTGGGCGATGGAGAGGTGGTGAACGGCCTTCGCGTAGTCCTGGGGCACGCCCTGGCCCAGGAAATAGGCCCGGCCCAGATGGTTGTTGGCCCCCATGTGCTCGGGGTCCAGGGCCAGCTCCTTTTCATAGCAGGAGACCGCGTAGGCCGGGTCCTTCTCCACGCCCTTGCCGTCGAAATAGAACCAGCCCACGGAGAACCAGCTGTCCGCGTTGTTGGCCTCGGCGGATTTCTTGTACCAGTGAAGAGCCTCCTGGAACCGCTCCTCCTTCCGCAGCTCCTCGGCGTAGATGAACTGGTGTGTGGGATAGCCCAGCTCCGCGCCGGTCTTCCAGAGGTCCTTCGCCTTTTCCGGCCGGGGCGCGATGATGTCCTCGTCCCCCTGGGTGTAATAGCGGTTCAAGTTGTTGGCGGCGAAGTGGACGCCGCCCCGGAAGGCCTTCCAGAACCAGTCCTCGCACTTGGAAATCTGCTCTTTCAAATATGTTTTGAACTCCGCCTGGCTGGGGAAGGAGTCCTTGCCCTTGTTCTGGATGCGGAGGAAATCCCACCAGAAATAGCTGTTGCCCACGACATACTGGCAGAACGCGTCCCCCTCCTTCGCCAGAGCCTCCACCTGGTCAAAGGCCTCCTGGAGATTGGCGAAGGGCATCTTCTTCTGGACGGAGGGCGTCAGCTCTCCGCTCCGCAGAGCCACCAGCACCCCCAGGGCGCTGCCCTGCTCCACGGACTTGTGGAGCAGGGCCGTGGCCTTATCGTCGTCCTCCGGGAAGCCGTGTCCGCCCCAGACATATTGATAGCCGCAGTAGCACCGGGCCAGCACGCAGGTGGCGTCCCCGTCTCCGGCGGCGGAGGCCTTCTCCAGCAGGGCGAACGCCTCCTTGCCCCGGCCCGTCCGCACATTGTAGTAGATGTCCTGGAGGGCCTGCTTTACTTCCTTGCTCAAAACCGCTGCCATGATGATTCTCCTTTTTTACTTTGGTTTTTTAATTTTCTTCCAGTCCCTGCCCTCCGGCAGGAGCCGGGGATAATCCGTCAGCCATGCCGCCGCCTCTCTGGGCGGCATTTTCGTTATGTAAAAACCCAGTTCCGCCCCGTCGGGCCGGGTGGCCTCCACGGTGCAGCGGCCATCCAGCTTGTCTCCGGCGGTGACGCGAATCCACAGATAGCCCACAGGGTGCGTCAAGTCCACCAGCTGGTAGGTTCCGTCCACAATCCCCTCCGCCGCAGCCTGAACGTCCTCCGCCGTAAAGGTGGTGTGGTTCTCGGCGGCGCCGCTGGCGTATACCAGAGACAGCCGGGCCTGGGATTTTTTAGAGGACGGGGCGGTCTTGGGCGCGTCCTCATAGACCCGCCGCAGGTCCCAGCCCGCAAGATTCGGAACCTCCCGCCGCAGCCAGCCCGCCAGAATCTCCCGGGCTTCCCGGCCGTCCGCGGACCGGGAAAGGCCCAGCCTCTCCCCGCCGGAGGCCGCCGCCAGCTCCAGCACCAGCACAACGGCATCCCCCCGAACCGCCGTCCGCAGGGCGCGGAGCGTCCGCTCCCCCGCCTCTACAGGCCGGGTGGGCGTCAGGGTAAAGCCGCCCTCCTCTCCGGCAAGGCAGCGGCGCAGATGTTCCTCCACCAGAGTCTCCGTCACGCGGGAGGTCACCTCCCCGCCGGCCTCCAGAATCATGTCCTGGGGCCCGCCGCCTGTCTGTTTCCGCTGCAACTCCTCCGACGCGCGGAGGCTTTGCCTCTGGCGGAACTCCCGCTCAAACTCCTCCCGCTGGCTCTCGTCCATGTTCCAAAAGCCGCTCCACTGGCTGTTTTCCCCCCGCCGGGCCTCGGGAACCCGAAGCGCCAGACAGTCCGCCGCCGCCCGCAGCTCCTGGGGCTTTTTGAAATCGGTGATATTCGTCTGCCAGCGGTCGTCCACCAGCACCAGCTGTATGACGCGGCTGGTGTTGGTGCGGTTTCCGGCGCGGCGGCGCCGGATCTCGTCCACCGTGAAGATGCCCCGGATGCGGTCGATGCGGCTGGCCTTCTCCCCCAGGACCCACTCCCGGCCGATGCCCACCGCGTCAAACCACTGTCCGTTTTCCTCCAGGTCCTTGTCCACCATGGCAAAGAGCTCTTCCACCGGCGGGGCCTCGTCCGGATAGGGCAGCTGGCTGCGGATAGACTTGGCCAGGGTGCTTTTTGCCGGGAAAAAACTGTCCCGGATGGCCACATACGCCAGATAAAGCCCGCCCAGAAGGAAGAGCAGCCCGCCCACGCCGCAGAAGGCCAAGGTCACGTAATCCATCGTCTCAAAATAGGCCCGATCCTGTTTCAGCCCCACGCTGAGCATCACCAGCATCACCCCGGCCAGGGCCAGCACCAGCAGCGCCCAGATCAGCCAGGCAAGCCGCTTCCGCGTCCGGCTGAGGCAATAGCCCTCCGCCGCGCCGTTGGGGTTGTTCTTTCGCTGGATAGCCATCAAAATCAGAATGATGGGGATGGCGAAGATGCGCAGCACAAGAAACAGCGCCACGTACACCGCCACATTCCAGGGCCAGCGGAGAAAGCCCCCGCCTTTCTTTTCTTTCATCGTTTCCTGGTACCTCCTTGCGCCCCCTGGAGCGGGGGCCGATTCCTACCGTCGATTTTACCAGTTAGTCCCGGCTTTGTCCAGACCCTGCCGCCCTCTTTCTTCGCCGGAACGTCCTTGACTTTTTGCTGGGAGCACGCTATATTTTTCATTGCGAACTTATGTGAAAGGAAGCGTTTTTTGGATGTTCAAACTATTTGGAAAAAAAGAACCCTCCTCTCCGGAGGACCGTCTGGCGGAGTGCCGGAAAAAGCGGGACTGGGCGGGACTTGCCAAAGCGTACTATGATCTGGGCGCGGCCGCCATGGACCGGGGGGAGCTGAACCGGGCCCAGCTGTGGCTCCACCGGGCGGACACGATTTACAGCGCCCGGGACGACGTCTATGAAAAAGTGGGGGAGGCGCTGGCGGACGACTGCTCCGACCGCATCGGCCGGCTGGAGGAGGAGCACCTTTTGTACAACGACGTCCCCGCCCAGGTGGAGGAAAAGGCCGCCGGACTTGGAAACGCCAGAGTCCGGGTCTGGGGCCTGCTCTCTCTCGCCCGTCTGGTCAAACTGGGGGAGCGGCTGTCCGCCCTTCCCGGCTGCGAGGCGCTGGGCCGCCTGGGCTGGGCGGTGGACATGGTGCTGAAAAGCTTTCAGAACCCCCCCGCGGAGGAGGAGCTTAACAGGCTGGAGGCCCTCAGCAGCGCCCTCTACGCCCTGGGGGACGACCCGGCCTTCTGGGGAGCGGGGAGCGAGACCGCCGTCCCCAGCGGCGCGCCCTTCCAGGTCTTTGACCTCAACGGCCTCATGGGAGCCCATCTGGAGGCCGAGGCCTATCTCAGCGGGCACCTGGAGATGATCGCCGCCCTCAGTCAGGGGCAGGAGCCCCCCGAACCGGAGACGGGAATCATCGCCCAGGCGCTGCTGCCGGATTACTATGTCCGCACCGGCGCGGGGCGGCCGGAGGAGGCTCCCCAGGTCCAGGCGGAGCTGGGGCGAATCTGGAGCGATTACGACTTTATTTGCTCCTCCCCCTCCTGGGAGACTGTGGCGGAACGAATCGCCCAATACAAGGAGCTGGACATCCTGGCGTGAACACAGGGCGGAGGACCTGCCCCTCCGCCCTGCGTCCGGCCCCCGCAGGCAGGCGCAGAAGCGGCCCTCCCAGCGCCTTTCGACACGAAAGAGGCATATTCATTGACAGGCAGAATATGGTTGTGGTATCATTTAACAACTACAGCTCCGGGAGGCGCTTCTATGAACATGTTTGAACTGTTTCTCATCGCCGTCGGCCTTTCCATGGACGCCTTTGCCGTTTCCGTCTGCAAGGGCCTGTCCGTTCAGCGCCTGAGCCCCCGGCACTACCTGCTCACCGGCGCGTGGTTCGGCGGGTTCCAGGCCCTGATGCCCACCGCCGGCTTCCTGCTGGGTTCCACCTTCGAGCAGTACATCGTCTCCTTCGATCACTGGGTCGCCTTCCTCCTCCTGGCCTTTATCGGCGGGAACATGGTCAAGGAGAGCTCCTCCCAGGACGAGGAACACCACGACGGCTCCTTCTCCGTCCGGACCATGTTCCTCCTGGCCGTGGCCACCAGCATCGACGCGCTGGCGGTGGGCGTCACCTTCGCCCTGCTGCCGGACGTCCATATCGCCTCCGCCGTGTCCCTGATCGGCGTCACCACCTTCCTGCTCTCCGCCCTGGGGCTGAAGGTGGGCAACGTCTTCGGCCTGCGGTACAAGGCCCGGGCGGAGCTGGCGGGAGGCGTCATTCTGATTCTCATCGGCCTGAAAATCCTGCTGGAGCACCTGGGGATTCTCACGCTCTGACAAAACGCCCGCGCCAGAGACGGCGCGGGCGTCCTGCTGGGGGTCAGCGGTCCATCAGAATCAGGTTCTGGATGTTGTTTCGTCCGCTGCCGCTCTGGAGGAGATAGACGCTGTAAATGGCGTTGCTGGTCACGTCCAGATACAGCGAACCAAAGGTCTCCTGGGGCGGGTAAACACCCAGCCACGCGGAGTCCAGAGTCTCGATGTCCAGCCCCGCGGGCATGGGCGTCAGGTTCGTGTCGGCGTAGAAGAACTGGTAGGTGCCGGGCATGATGCGCTTGAAGGAGGCGACCTCCTTGAACCGCAAATCCGCCCAGACCACCCGGCCGTCGCTCATGATCACGTCCAGGGGCCCGCTGTTATAGGCCAGATTGCCGATGCGGAAGCTGGAGTACCCGTTGGTGGGCGGGCAGCAGCTGTCGGTGATCTGCATCAGGTCCAGGCCGCCGGCGGTGTTGACGATGGCGATGGTGGTAATGCCGTTGGCCTGGAAGGGCATGGTCTTCTGGATGTAGATATAGCCGTTTGTGCCGGTGACGGTCACCGTCTGATAGCCGGCGCTGACCTGACCGTAGGTCGTGGCGGAGGCGTAATTCAAAAGGTTCACAAAGCGGCGGTTCCCGACAAAAATGCGGAAGGCGGCATAGCCATAGCCCGCGTTCAGAAAGCGCACCTTGGCCGCCCCGGGCCACACCCCGCCCACAACGCCGGGCAGAACGATGATGCCGCCGCAGTTCCCGCTGGGGCAGGTCCAGATCTGGTTGCCGCCGCCGCCGACGGTATTGCCGGGGTAGACAGGGCCGCCCTCGCCGGGGTTGGGCAGGGGAATGACGGGCTCCGCCGCGTCGCCGCCGCCGGTGTTGCCGGGATAGACGGGGCCGCCCTCGCCGGGATTGGGCAGAGGAATCACCGGCACCTGGCCGGAATCGGCCGCGCCGTCGTTCATGTTGCCGGGATAGACGGGACCGCCCTCGCCCGGGTTGGGCAGGGGAATAACGGGCTCCGCAGCGGTCCGGGCGGAGCCGACGGCAAATTGCCGCATAACATTCTGTTCCATATAAGCAGCCGGAAGCAAACTTCCGGCGTCCTCCTTTCAGATGGGACTACACCAGCTTATGCCGGAGGGGTCCCCGCCGTTCATGATGCAAGAATGATGGAAGGATGATGCAGACTATAGCCTGCACAGTTGAAAAGAATCCAATGGATTCTTTTCAACGAAGCGCTGCTATGCAGCGCTTCGGGCCGCGCATGCGGCCTTTTGCGCCAGACTTCATAGGAAACGCATACGCGCCTTACGCGCCGGCGGACCTTTGGTCCGCCGGTTGAAAAGGAGCTTTGCTCCTTTTCAACTGCGTTGACTATATAGCCACAGGCATCCTGAGAAAAGGAGGAATCTCCGTGAACAACATTCTCATTGCCGAGGACGAGGCCCCCATCGCCCACCTCATCCAGACCGCCCTGGAGGGGGCGGGCTACCGCTGCGTCTGGGCCCCCGACGGCGCGGACGCGGCGGACAAGCTGGAGTCCCGTCCCTTCGACCTGGCGCTGCTGGACATCATGCTCCCCAAGGCCGACGGCTACGAGGTCCTGGAGTACTGCAAAAGTCTGGAGGTGCCGGTCATTTTCCTCACCGCCAAGGGCCAGCTGGAGGACCGGGTGAAGGGCCTCCGCCTGGGGGCGGAGGATTACATCGTCAAGCCCTTCGAACTGATGGAGCTTCTGGCCCGGGTGGAGACGGTTCTGCGCCGCTGCGGGAAGACGGGACGGGTCCTCTCCCTGCCGCCGGACATCGAGATCGACACCGCCAGCCGCGTGGTGCGGCGGGCCGGGCAGCCCGTGGCGCTGACCGCCAAGGAGTACGACCTGCTGCTTTTGTTCATGCAGAACAAGAACATCGCCCTCTACCGGGACCGCATTTACGAGAAGGTCTGGGGGGAGGAATTTTTAGGAGACAGCCGCACCGTGGACCTCCACATTCAAAGGATGCGGAAGAAGCTGGGGCTGGAAAACCGCCTGGTGGCCGTGTACAAGGTGGGCTACCGGCTGGAGATGTAGGGGCGGCCCCGCGCAGTCTCCGCCCCGCTCCACAGGACATATCCGGACCGAAGGCGGGGGTCGGGACGGAGCCCCGCCCCCGCGCAGGCAAAGGAGGAATGGTCTTGAAATTGTTTTGGAAGCTCTTTTGCAGCATGGTCCTCATCACGGCTCTGGCCTGCTCCGCCGGGGGCTACGCCCTCATTGGCGCGCAGTTCCGCTCCTCCCTGGAGAGGGAAGTGGACGCCCTGTATGAGGAAAACGACCTTCTCCGCTTCGCCCTGGCCCAGGAGCTGGCCTTCAACCCTCTCTACAGCCGCCAGGAGCTGGCCCAGGCCGCCGGCGGCATCACCATCACCACCGGCCGGGGAACCGTCTCCTTCCGCCTCAGCGACGAGACCGGGAAAGCCCTGGGCGGCAGCGGCGCGCTGCCGGTGGAGGCCGCGGCCCTCACCGCCGCCCTGCCCGAGGGACAGCGGGGCTGGGTCATGGCGGCCCTGGGGGACGGCCCGATTTACCTCCACGCCGCCAGTCCCCTGGCCCTGGAGGACGGCATTTTGTACCTGGAGAACTGCCGGGAGGTCAGCGAGCTCTTCCAGACCCGGTCCCAGCAGTACCAGAGCTTTTTTTCCCTGATGCTGGTTCTCACCGGGGCGGTGGGCGTCCTGTCCCTGGCCGTGGCCGCCATGCTGGTCCGGCCTCTGGCCCGCCTCTCCGCCGCCGCCCGCCGGATGGCGGAGGGAGACCTGGACCAGCGGGTCCGGGTGAACGGGGACGACGAGATCGCCCAGCTCTCGGCGGACTTCAACGTCATGGCCCACCGCATTCAGCGGCAGATGGCGGAGCTGCGGGCCGCCTCCCGGCGGCAGGAGGACTTTATCGGCAGCTTTGCCCACGAGATCAAAACGCCCCTGACCTCCATCATCGGCTACGCCGACCTCCTCCGCTCCCGGCCCGTCACGGCGGAACAGGTCCGGGAGAGCGCCGGGTATATTTTCGGCGAGGGCCGCCGGCTGGAGGCCCTGAGCCGGAAGCTGCTGGACCTCATCGTGCTGGAGCGGCAGGACTTTCCCCTCCGCCCGGTCCCTCTGGACGCCTTTTTGCGCCGGGTGGCCGGGGCCATGGAGCCGCCGCTTTCCCAGGCGGGAATCCGCCTGCGTGTCCAGGCGCAGGCGGTTCTGGCGCTGATGGAGCCGGACCTGATGGAGACCGTCTGCGTAAACCTTCTGGACAACGCCCGGAAGGCCATGGAGCACGGCGGCGAGGTCCTGCTGGAGGGCTTCTCCCAGGGGGAGGACTGCTGCATCCAGGTGACGGACCAGGGCAAGGGCATCCCGGCGGAGGAGCTGGGGCGGGTGACGGAGGCGTTCTATATGGTGGACAAGTCCCGGGCCAGGGCCCAGGGGGGCGCGGGTCTGGGGCTGGCCCTGTGCCTCCGGATCGCGGAGCTCCACGGCGGGACGCTGGAAATCGAAAGCGAGCCGGACAGGGGCGCCTGCGTCCGGGTCCGTTTAAAGAAAGGAGACGCGCCGTGCGAAACTGGAAAAACGGACTCTTCCCCGTCCTGACAGCCCTGACGGTGGCGGCCCTGGCCCTGCTGCCCCTGCGCCTTTCCACGCTGGAGGACGTGGAGCTCGCCGGCACCGTCCACGCCGAGCCCCTGACGGCGGACAACAACTTTCCCTTCAAGCCCCCGGAGCTGCCGGGCCGGGTGTGGCTGCTGGTCCAGTATCACTCCATGCCGGAGTTTCTGACCATCGTGCAGCAGGAGCCGGAGGCGGAAAAGCAGAAGGAGCTGTCCGCTCAGGCCCGGACGGAGCTGCAAAAGCTGGCGGAGCTGGGCATCCTGCCGGAAACTTCCGGCGTCTATAACGCGGATTTTTCCGCCAGCCTTCTCTATCTCCGGGACCAGCGGGACCTGTCCAGCGCGTCCTTCGCCATGCTGGATGCCTACGACCAAAAGGCCGGAAAAATCCTCTCTCTGTACCTGGACCAGGAATCCGGGCATATCCTGGCCCTGGAGCTGTTCTCCAAACAGCTCCGGGACTTTCCCGCCGCGGCGGAGACCATCGGCAGGACCTTCCTGGAGGACCTGGGGCTGGAGTACGAACTGCTGGAGGCTCACGAAGACAGCAGCGCCGGCTTCCGCCTGGCGGACAGCCGGGCTCTCTGCTGGGTCCAGCGGTATAGGGACTTTATGGGCATCATCCTGCAAATCGATTTGGAGACGGTGGACAGCGACACCCTGACCGCCATGGGCCTTCCTACTGACTCCGGCTTCTATAATGATGCCGTTTCGATACAAAAACGGTGAGACTTTGATGCAGGAATGTTTCGGTTTCGACGGGGACAGGCTTTAAGATAGAGACAGTTCAAAGGCAAAGGAGCTGTTTTCTATGTCCTTCTCTCATTCCTGCGTAATCCATGAATTTCCGCTCCCGGACCGGGAGTATTACGCCGCCTCGCCTATGCAGTGGGACGAGCCCACGGTCTCCAGGTCCCGCCGTCCGGCGCCCTCCCGGGCCCGGCGGAGAAAACGGTCCCCCTTGCTTTTGCCCGTTCTTCTGGGGCTGGCGCTGTTCGCCGGGGGCTTTCTGCTGGGGAGGGCCGGAGCTGTCGGGGACGTACCCTTTCCCCCGGCGGCCGCCTCCTCCCAGACCTCCGCCCCTCTCCCGGAGGAGCCGGGGACCGGGGACGCCCAGGCCATCCGCATCCGGACCGTCCCCGGCGCGGT
Source organism: uncultured Oscillibacter sp. (assembly GCF_910579365.1). GTDB lineage: Bacteria > Bacillota > Clostridia > Oscillospirales > Oscillospiraceae > Oscillibacter. Next base: position 36,967 of record NZ_CAJTUX010000007.1, on the reverse strand, counting down.
GATCTCCAGCGGAGAGACGAAAACCGCCTCCCCTCAGGACGGCTGGAACCTGATCCTGGTCAACGGGGACCATCCCCTGCCGGAGGGCTTCTCCATTCCGGAGTTCACCCAATTGGTCAACGGGCACTCCATCGACAAGCGGGTCTATCCGGACCTCCAGCGGATGATGGATGCCTGCCGGGCGGAGGGGCTGGAGCCGATGATCTGCTCCTCGTACCGGACTCAGGAAAAGCAGGAGGCGCTTTTTGAACAAAAGGTTCGATCCTGCCTCTCTCAGGCCGGGAGCCGGGAGGAGGCGGAGGCCCTGGCCGCCCGGTGGGTGTCCCGCCCCGGAACCAGCGAGCACCAGGCGGGGCTGGCGGTGGACATTGTGGACAAGTCCTACCAGCTTCTGGACGAGGGGCAGGAGAAGACGGAGGTCCAGAAGTGGCTGATGGCGCACTGCGCGGACTACGGCTTCATCCTCCGCTATCCCACGGAGAAAAGCGCCCTCACCGGCGTGGGCTACGAGCCCTGGCACTACCGCTATGTGGGGCGGGAGGCCGCTCGGGAGATCACGGAGCAGGGCCTCTGCCTGGAGGAGTACCTAAGCGTCGGATAACGGAAAACGCGGACCGCAATGCGGTCCGCGTTTCATTTGCCGCAGCGGCGAATCAGCCCCGGAACACATTCATCACGTCCGCACAGGCGCTGATCTGACCGTCAAGGTCCAGCCCTTCCTCTCCCTGCCCGGCTGGCGCTCCGCCCCAGGACCTTCTTTCATAACCGTCAAAATGACGGTTTACACCTCCGATTTTGGGGACTATAATCAAAAGCCGCAGAGAAATTGAAAAGCGAGGTGTCCCCCTATGCGTCAAGATCTGAATCGGGATTTGACTGTGGGAAGACCGGAAACCGTCCTTTGGCGGTTCTGTCTTCCTCTGTTTGGAAGCATTCTCTTCCAGCAGCTCTACAACATCGCCGACAGCTTCGTTGCCGGAAAATTCATCGGTGAAACCGCCCTGGCCTCCGTGGGCAACAGCTACGAGGTGACGCTGATCTTTCTGGCCTTTGCCTTCGGCTGCAACATGGGCTGCTCCGTCGTCGTCTCCCAGCTCTTCGGAGCCAGGGAATACGGGACAATGAAGACGGCGGTCTCCACCGCCAGCATTGCAAGCGCCGTCCTCTGCGCCGCGCTGATGGTAACCGGCGTCCTGGGCTGCGGCGAGCTGCTCCGGCTCATCAACACCCCGGAGGAGGCTTTCTCCGCGTCCAAGCTGTATCTGGATATCTACATCTGGGGGCTCCCCTTCGTCTTTTTCTACAACATCGCCACCGGCGTCTTCTCCGCCCTGGGGGACTCCCGGACGCCCTTTCTCTTCCTGGCGGCCTCCTCCACGTCCAACATCGCGGTGGACATTCTCTTTGTCACCGTTTTCGACATGGGCGTCGCCGGCGTGGCCTGGGCCACCTTCCTCTGCCAGGGCGTCAGCTGCGTGCTGGCGGTGGGGGCGGTTTTTCTGCGCCTGCGAAGCATCGAAACCCAGGAGCCGCACCCGCTCTTCTCCCTCTTCCTCCTGCGGAAAATTGCCCTCATCGCCATCCCCAGCATCCTTCAGCAGAGCTTTATCTCCGTGGGCAACATCTTCATCCAGGGGGTCATCAACGGCTTCGGCACCGGCGTTATGGCGGGTTACTCCGCGGCGGTAAAGCTGAACAATCTGGTCATCACCTCCTTCACCACCCTGGGAAACGGCGTTTCCAATTACACGGCGCAGAACGTCGGCGCGAAAAAGCTCTCCCGGGTTCGGTCCGGCTTCCGGGCCGGGGTAAAGCTGGTGTGGCTGCTGAGCCTGCCGCTGTTTTTGCTGTACTTTTTTGCCGGGCGGCATGTCCTTCGCCTCTTCCTGGACCAGCCCACGGAGACGGCCCTGCAAACCGGCGTGTATTTTCTGCGCATCCTCTCCCCCTTCTACTTCCTGGTCTCCGTCAAGCTGGTGGCCGACGGCATCCTCCGGGGCTCCGGAAGAATGCTGCACTTCATGACCTCCACCTTCACCGATCTGGTTCTGCGGGTGGCGCTGGCGGCGGCGCTGGCGGAAACGGCCCTGGGTTCCACAGGCATCTGGTGCGCCTGGCCCATCGGCTGGACCATCGCCTCCGTCATGTCCATTCTCTTCTACCGCGCCGGGCCCTGGCGAAACGCCGGGGACCCGGAGGAATCCGGCATATAAAGCAGCGGGCGGGACCTTTGGTCCCGCCCGCTTTTTTGTGTTCTCCGCTTATTTTTTCAAATAGTCCGCCAGCCGCTTGAGCATTGTGCACAGCTGCTGCCGGGTCACCGGATCCTTCAATTTCAGGTCCCCCTGCGCGTCTCCGGTGAGAATGCCGTTTTTCACGGCCCACTCCACGCCCTCTTTATGGGCGGGGCTTGCTGTGTTGTCCATGTTGGTCTCCTCCTTCTCATATCTGGGGCGCAGCGCGCCCACGATCTGACGGTTGGGCCGGGTTCTCCGGCACACCTCCCCACCGTTGGACTGGCTGCCGGCCTCGCTGGTGTTGCCCTCGATGGCTACCACGCCGGAGGCTGTCACCCGTTCCACAATTCCCGTGTGGTCGGTGCTGCCGCCGCCGGAAAAGTCGTAAATCACCACGTCTCCCGGGCGGAAGTTCCGCTCCACCCACTGTCCCGCCGTCCTCGCCGCCCGCATCAGCGCCCCGCAGGAGGCCGTCCGCACCGGCAGAAGACGGGACGCCTCCGCCTGGTGGAACACCCACTGCAAGAATACCATGCACCAGGGATACGCGGGGCCGGAGACCTCCCGGCCATAATACCAGGTGTTGTACTTGACCTGGTTGGAGTTCGCCGGACGCTCCTTCGTCCCCAGCTCACCCTGGGCAATGCGCAGAACCTTTTCAGCCGTTGCCATATCCGCTTCCCTCCAGCACATCCTGCACCTTCTGGCTCTGGGTCCCAAAGTAGAAGGCAATGACCACGGCGTACACCGTCATAAAGTCCTGAGAAATCCCCTTTCCCAGAGCCATGACGGAAAACACCGCCGTCAGCGCCAGCGTCACCAGACTCTTCACGCTGAGGAGCGTCCCCAGCCGCTTCCCTATGTTTTTATCCATTCGTTTCCTCCTTCTCTCCGCACCGGTTTCCGGCGGCGACCTTGCTGATCTTGATGCCCGCCAGCAGCAGCGCCTCCACGCCTCCCGCACCCAGGGTGTACTGGATCAGGGTCGCCGGCTCCGAGCCCTTGACGCAGAAAATGACAGTCATCGCCGTGATGAACGCCAGCAGAAACAGCCCCAGCAGCGCCAGAACCCAAGTCGACGTTTTCCTGCTCCTTCCCCCGGCGGCGTTCGCCGCTCCGCCGCAGGACCGGGAACGGTTCTCGTCCATAAGCCTTCTCCTCTCCTTCTTCATTTTAGTATCCGGACGCAGGCCGCAGAACGCCCCGCCTCCGCCTGGGGCGGCTTTTCTTTTCCGGCTCTTGTCCAAACCCACAAGGTGTTTCTCTTCCCGGGCAGTTGCACCTGGCTGTGCAACCGTTTTGCAAAAATTTCCCTCCCATTTGTCAAGCCCCTGTTTTCCAGAAACCTTACTTTCGTTTTTCTACCCCCAGCAGCTCCGCCGGGGAAACTTGATCGCCCTTGGACGCGCGGCATCCCTTGCCGTGCGCTTTTTCTTTTTCCCGGAAATTTCGCAATTCCGGCCCTCAAAGGCCCACCCCAAGGTTGACACCAGGTCTTTCAGCCGTTAAAATGTAGAATAGAGTAAAGTGGCGGGCTGTTTGCCCTTCCGTCCGCCGTTAACGCGCAAACCATATGGAGGAGAACGCATATGTATCATTGCCGCATGCAGCTCTATCTGATGGGTCCCAAGAGAGAGCTGTTTGACCCCATTCGGGAATCCGAACCCCTCGGCCAGTTTACTCACACGTTTTTGGAGAGCGTTCAGCCGGACCCGAACCTCGCCGCCAAGGCCGATGTGATTATCGCCGATCTCCGGGAAACGGACGCTGGCAAAACCGTCCAGACGCTGGCAGCCGCCGGGGCGGAGCTCATTCTTTTGGCGGAGCGGGAACAGCTGTCCGCCCTCGCCGGGCGGCTCTCCGCCGTTTCCGACGTCTGGACCCTCCCCATGTCCGGCGAAGAACTGCGCTTCCATTTTCAGCGCTGGCAGCAGTCCTGCAAGCTCCGCAGGGACTTCTGGGAGACCAGCCAATACCTGGAGGCCGCCATCAACAGCGTCCCCAATCTGGTCTGGTACAAAACCAAGGACGGCGTTCACGAGAAGGTGAACGACAGTTTCTGCACAACCGTTGGAAAAACCAAAGAACAGGTTGAGGGCCAGCGGCACGCTTACATATGGGATGTGGAAGAGGACGATCCCGCCTGCATCGAGTCGGAGCGCGTCGTCATGGAGACGGAGAAGACCTGCGTTTCAGAGGAGTCTATCCAAACCGGAGGAGGCGCCCGTCTTCTGACCACCTACAAGTCCCCGCTGTACGACTTGGACGGCAGCGTTATGGGCACGGTGGGCGTGGCCATTGATGTGACGAAGGAGCGCGCCTACGAGGAAGAGCTGCGCCGGGAAAACAAGGCGCTGGAGACGCTGTTCACCACCATGGACTGCGGCGTGCTGTGCCACAGTCTGGACGGGGTCCGGATTCTCAGCGTCAACCGCGCCGCCCTGGAAATTCTGGGCTATCAAACCGAGGAGGACTTGACCCGGGCCGGCTTCGACACCATCGCCACCTCTGTCGTTGAGGAGGACCGGGAGAAGCTTCTGGGCTGCATCAAGTCCCTGAAAAACCCGGGGGACAGCGTCAGTGTGGAGTACCGCGTTCTTCACAGCAACGGAGAGGTCATTCACGTAATGGGCAACGTGAAGCTGATGGAGGAAAACGGCGAGCTGTTCTACCAGCGCTTCCTTCTGGACTGCACCGCGCAAAAGCTGCGGGAACAGGAAGAGCTGCTGCAAAAGGAGCGCCGCCAGCAGGCGCTGATTCAGGCCCTGAGCATCGACTACAATCTGGTCTGCTTCTTCGACCTGGACACCCGCAAAGGGAACGCTCTGCGGACCCACCACTGTGCTTATGGCATTTTGGACCAGCTCTTTTCCGGGGAGCTGGAAATGCAGGAGAGTATGGAGCGTTATATTCAAACCTGCGTATACGTGGACGACCAGGACCTTCTGCGCGACATCTTCGCCGGGGACCATCTGGAGCAGGAGCTGCAGATCAGGAGGGTCTATTATCTCAATTACCGGGCCGTCTGCGGCGGAGAAATCCGCTATTTCCAGATGAAGGCCGTACCCATCGGGGACTGGGACAACAGCCGGGGCGTGGTCATCGGCTTTCGCAGTGTGGATGAGGAAACCCGGGAGGAGATGGAGAAGAAGACCCTGCTGGAGGACGCCCTCTCCCAGGCCAACCGGGCCAGCAAGGCCAAGAGCGTGTTCCTCTCCAACATGTCTCACGACATCCGAACGCCCATGAACGCTATCATCGGTTTCACCGCTCTGGCCACCACCCATATCGACAACCGGGAACAGGTGGAGAGCTATCTGAAGAAGATCATGACCTCCGGCAATCATCTCCTCAGCCTGATCAACGACGTGCTGGATATGAGCCGCATTGAAAGCGGCAAAATGTACCTGGATGAGAAGCCCTGCTCCCTGCCGGATATCCTCCACGGCCTTCGAAGCATCGTCCAGGCGGATGTCCACGCCAAACAGCTGGAGCTGTACATGGACGCCGTGGATGTGATCCACGAGGACATCTTCTGCGACCGGCTGCGGCTGAATCAGATTCTTTTAAACCTCTTGAGCAACTCCGTGAAATACACTCCTGCCGGCGGCATCGTCAGCATCCGGGTGACGGAGAAGCCGGCCGCCCCGGCCGGCCACGCCTCCTATGAATTCAGCGTCCGGGACACCGGCGTTGGCATGAGCGAGGAATTTGTCGCCCACATCTTCGAGCCCTTCGAGCGGGAACGGAACTCCACCACCAGCGGCATCCAGGGCACCGGCCTGGGCATGGCCATCACCCGGAATATCGTGGAGATGATGAACGGCTCCATCTCGGTTAAGAGCCGCCAGGGCGCGGGGACGGAATTCACCGTCTCGCTCACCTTCCGGCTCTGCTCCGAGGGCAAGGAGCCCACCACCATCCCGGAGCTGGCCGGTTGCCGGGCCCTGGTAGTGGATGATGATTTCAACACCTGCGACAGCGTCAGCTGCATGCTTCAGCAGATTGGCTTGCGGGCGGAGTGGACCCTCTCCGGCAAGGAGGCGGTGCTCCGCACCCGTCAGGCCATGATGCGCCAGGACCACTATTCCATCTACATCATCGACTGGCTGCTGCCGGACATGAATGGCATCGAGGTGGCGCGGAGAATCCGCAAGGAGTGCGGCGAGAACGTGCCCATCATCGTTCTCACCGCGTACGACTGGGCCGATATCGAGGACGAGGCCCTGGAGGCCGGCGTCACCGCCTTCTGCGGCAAACCCCTGTTCCTCTCCGAGCTGCGGGACTGCCTGCTTTCCATTGTCAGCACGGAGGAAGAGCCGGAGGAGGACGAACCGGAGAAAGCGTTCTCCCACAATCTGGGCCGCATCCTGCTGGCGGAGGACAACGAGCTGAACCAGGAGATCGCCCAAGTCATCCTGGAGGAGGCGGGCTTCACCGTGGAAATCGCGGAGAACGGGCAGATCGCCCTGGACCTGCTGCGCCAGTCTCAGCCGGGGCATTACCAGCTGGTGCTGATGGACGTGCAGATGCCCGTCATGAACGGCTATGAGGCCACCCGGGCCATCCGGTCGCTGGAGAACCCGAAACTGGCCTCCATTCCCATTCTGGCCATGACGGCCAACGCTTTTGAGGAGGACAAACAGGCCGCCCTCAAAAGCGGAATGGACGGCCACATTTCCAAGCCCATCGACATCGAGAAGCTGTTGAAGACGCTGGAGAATCTGCTGAAACACAGCCGCTCCTCCTCCAGGCACTGAGCCATAAGAAAACCGGGAGAGAGACGAATCCGTCTCCCTCCCGGTTTTTATCCGCGCTTCAGTCCGCAGTCAGCACGCCGCCAAGGTCCAGGGGCTTCCCGTCGGACCACAGGCGCTCCAGGTCATAGAACTCCCGGGCCTCCTGAGAGAAGACATGGACCGCCAGGCATCCGTAGTCCAGCAGCACCCAGGTGCCGTCCCGGTGCCCCTCCCGGTGGAGGGGCGCTTCGCCCGCCTGCTCCTTCAGGGCCTTTTCCACCGCGTCGCACAGGGCGTTGATCTGGGTGTTGGAGCCGCCGGTGGCGATGACAAAATAGTCCGCCAGGGTGGTCAGGTCCGTGATTTCAATGGCGCTGATCTCCTTGCCCTTCTTTTCGTCCAGGGCCTTGGCGGCAATGATGGCCAGCTCTTTCGGTGTCATAGACATTCCTCTCTTTCCTGATCGTATGTGAATGGTATGGTTACGCGGCGGGGTCCGGTTCGATGAGGGTGAAGCCCGGGTCCGCCGGGGGCTGGGGATCTGCGGAAACCTCCGGCGCGGGGGCGGGCTCTGCGGAGTCCGCCGGGGGTGTCTGGGGAACCGGGTCCGTTGGAACGGGGTCCACAGCGTCCGGAGGCGCGGGTTCCGGCGTCTCCGGAGCGGGCGCCGTGCCGGCGTCCGGCTGCTGGCCGGGCTCCGCCGGGCCGCCGGAGGCCGGGGCTCCGTTGGCGTCCGCCCCGCCGCTTCCGCTCTCCCCCGCTCCCGGGTCCGCGGCAATGGGCCCGCCGGTCTCCGGGTCCAGGGGCAGGCCTGTCTCCGGGTCGATGGGATTGCCGTTTTCGTCCACAGCGGGCGGGTCCTCTTCCTCCTCCGGTTCCGGTCTGGGAGGCGGCAGGGCCGCCCGTTTGTCTTCCACATAGCCGGTGGAGGAGCTGAGGCTGCCGTCGGCGTTGACGGACATGATGTCCAGGTCCGACAGGGTGAAAACCTCCTTGAAGGGGCTGAGCTCGTTGTTCACCAGGTCCAGCAGCTTCCTGGCGTTGGGCATCACATATCCCTGCGTCCCATAGGTCCGGCTGTAAACGTCATCCTTGAGGTAGTGCGGCATGGTGACGAAGTTCACATTTTCCATCTTCAATCCCCCAAGCACCGCAGACTTGCCGAACCAGAGGATGTTCTGGAAACTCATGTCCGTCTCCACGTTGTTGTTGAATGCCTCCATCAGCGGCCCGACCTTGGTCATGTTCTTCGGCTGCAAAACCTGCTCCGCCATGGCCTTCAAAAACGCCTGCTGGGTCTTGATGCGGCCCACGTCGCCTTCGGTATATCCCAGCGTGACGCCGTTTTTCCGGTTGTCGTGGCGGTAGCGGAGGACCTGCATGGCGTCATCCCCGCTTAGAAGGCGGTAGCCTTTTTCCTGGTGGATGTGGAGGTCCTGATAGGGGTCGTCGTAGTTCATGTCCCGGGGCACGTCGAAGTACACGCCGCCGATGGCGTCCACAATCTCGCCCACGGCCTCCCACTCCACCACGACCTGAAAGTCCGGCTCAAAGCCCACCAGCTGGGCGATCTCCTTATAGAGGTGCTGCATGCCCTTCTCGCCGCCGCCGTAGCCGTTGTAGACGCTGTTGAGCTTTTTCACGTCCCAAGGGACGTTGACCATGGTGTCCCGGGGGATGGACATGACGGTGGCCTTCTGGTTGGTGACATCATAGCTGGCCAGCAGCATGGTGTCCGTCAGCCCGCCGCCGCCGGTGTCCCGGCCCAGGATCAAAACGGTCCAATAGTCCTCGCTTTTCCGCTCGCCGTCGCCGCCCCGGGGACGGATGCCGTCGCCGTAGTCGATCTCCTCCGGCCCGTCCGGCTGGCCGTCCCCGTCCAGGTCCTGGGTCTTCTGGGGGTCGTTCCGCACCGGCAGCTCCGGCCGGATGAAGAGGCTCCGGACCGCCAGCGCCGCCGCCAGCGCCACGGCCAGCACGGCAACCACCACAATCAGCAGAATCTGCCGGCGGGTCAGCTTCCCCTTCCTTGGGGGCTTGGGTCCCTGCCCGCCCGCCACTCGCTTTCCAACATTGCTCATGCTTCTATCTCTGTCCTTTCAGCGCGTCCCTGGCCTCCAGGGTCTTGGGATGAATGGGGGCGTCCCCCATCTCCCGGATGGTCATCTCCAGCCCCAGCAGCAGCCCGGCGTCCAGGTCCTCGTAACAGGTCCGCCGCAGCTCCTCCACGCCGGGGAAATCCCGGTTGGGCTCGATGTAGTCCGCGAGATAAATGACCTTCTCCAAAAGCGTCATGCCGCCCCGTCCGGTGGTGTGCCAGCGGATGGCGCCGGTGATCTCCCCGTCCGTGCCGAAGACGGTTTCGGCAATGGCCGCGCCGGTCTTGGCGTGAAGCAGTTTGATCTCCCGCCGCTCCAGCTCGTCCAGGGGAACGCGGAACCGCTCCGCCAGGGCCAGCTGCTCGGGAAGGTTCAGCTTTTTCGTGCAGTCGTGGAGAAGGGCGGCCCGCCGGGCCTTTTCCGCGTCCGCCCCCCAGCGCTCCGCCAGGCGGACGGCTTCCTCCTCCGTGCCCAGGACGTGGGGAATGCGCCGGTGGGCAAGGCAGCTCAGGGCCACGGGCCGGAGCTGCTCCAACGGGAGGTTTTTCAGGTCCGCCGCCGTGCCGTAGAGCTTCTCCCGCAGGATATAGCCGTACACCGCCGGGGCCAGGAGCCCGCCGTCCGTCCCCTTCGCCAGCCGCTCCCGCAGTCCGGTGGAGCTGACGTCCACCACGCCGGGAATGACCAGCGTGAAAATCCGCGCCTGGGGATACGTCCGGCAGAGGAACTCCCGCTGGACGGAGAACAGCTCCTCCGTATCCGCCTCGCTGCGGCCGAAGGCGGCGATGCCCGCCAGGGAGAGGATGCGCTCCGGGTCCCGCCAGTTTTGAAGCGTCAGGAACATGTCCGTCCCCATCAGCAGCCACAGCTCGTCCTGGGGATACTGTTCCCGCAGCCGCTCCAACGTGTCGGCGGTATAACTGTTCCCCTCCCGCCAAAGCTCCATGTCCAGCACCTCGGCCCTCTGGCCCAGGCCGGTCTGCTCCGCCGCCAGGCGGGTCATTTCCAGCCGCTGCTTCGGGGCGGGACTGCCGGGAGGCAGCCGCTTGTGGGGCGGGTGTCCGGTGGGGATTATCAGCAGTTTGTCCAGCTTCAAAAGCCCGAATACCGCCTTGGCGGCGGTAATATGTCCCAAGTGCGGCGGGTTGAAGGCCCCGCCATATACGCCGATTTTCAAAATGGAAGCCTCCTCACAAACGGGATTACCGGTTCCTTGTCCGCTCTCTCACCAGCTGGATGCGCTTCTCCCGGGGCTTGGAGTGGCTCTCCCGGTAGAGGACGAACTTCGTCCCGATGACCTGGACCACCTCGCTCCGGGTGGCCTTGGCCAGCTCCTCCGCCGCCCTCCGGGCGTCGTAGTCCAGGTTGTTGTCCAGCACCCTGCCCTTGATGAGCTCCCGGGCCTCCAGGGCGTCGCCGGCCTGCTTGATGAGGTTTTCCCCGATGCCGTCCTTGCCGATCTGGAGGATGGTGTCGATGCCGTTAGCCAGGCCCCGCAGCTGGGCCCGCTGTTTACTTGTCAAATCCATATTGTCCTCACAAACTCCATTCCGCTTCATCCGCTCCTCAAAAAACCGGCGGATTCTGCGGGTCCTCTTTCAGGCCTTGTTTGAAAATTGGCGGAATGCCGGATTGGGGCAGATTTTTTTGCCAGGCGAGGCGATTGGACGCAGGAATCCTGACGGATTTCAAGTCCAATCAACGCCGTCCTGGCGGAAAAAGATGCCCTAAGACGGTGTTTTATCATTTTTCAAACAGGGCCTAGACGCTCATTTTTTCAAATAGGTTCCCAGCTTCTCCGTAAAGGCCGCCAGAGCCCTGCCGCGATGAGAAATCGCGCTCTTCTCCTCCGCCGTCAGCTGGCCGAAGGTCTTTCCCTTCTCCGGGACCAGGAACACCGGGTCGTATCCAAAGCCGCCCTCCCCCATAGGGGCGAAGGCGATGGCCCCGTCGCAGCGGCCCTCCGCCGCCAGCGTGTCCCCGTTGGGGAAGGCGCAGGCCACGGCGCAGCTGAAATGGGCCGCCCGGCTGGTCTGGCCCCGCATGCTGTTCAGCAGCAGCCGGTACCTTCCCCGGTCGTCCAGGTCCTCTCCTCCGTAACGGGCGGAGTACACGCCGGGTCCGCCGTTCAGCGCGTCCACGCAGAGGCCGGAGTCGTCGGCAATGGCGGGCAGGCCCGCCGCGGCGCAGACCGCTTTCGCCTTCAGCATGGCGTTCTCGGCGAAGGTGGTTCCGGTCTCCTCCACGTCCACCTCCACTCCCGCCTCGGCGGGGGTGACGACTTCCACGCCCAGACCGGACAAAATTGCCCGCATCTCCGCCAGCTTCTTCAGGTTATGGGTGGCCAGCACGAATTTCTCAGCCATTAGAATTTACCTCCCAGCGCTTCTTTCTGTATTGCCAGCAACTCCTTGCAGCCCTTGGAGCAAAGGCGCACCAGCTCCTGCTGCTCCGCGGGGCTGAAGGCCCGGCCCTCGCCGGTGCCCTGGATTTCAATGAGCTCTCCCAGCTCGTTCATCACGCAGTTCAGGTCCACCTGGGCCCGGCTGTCCTCGCTGTAGCGAAGGTCCAGCAGCGGCGTGTCCTCCACAATGCCGGCGGAGACGCCGGTGACGCAGTGCCGGATGGGGCTGGCCCCCAGGTCCCCGTTCTCCACCAGCCTCCGGCAGGCCAGGGCCAGGGCCACGAAGCCCCCGGTGACGGAGGCCGTCCGGGTCCCGCCGTCCCCCTGGAGCACGTCGCAGTCCACGGTGATGGTCCGCTCCCCCAGCCGCCTCATATCCACAGCGGAGCGGAGGGACCGGCCCACCAGCCGCTGAATCTCCGCGCTCCGGGGGGACAATTTCAGCTTGGCCACGTCCCGGCGGCTCCGCTCCCGGTTGGCCCGGGGCAGCATGGAGTACTCGGCGGTAACCCAGCCCTCCCCGTAGGGGACGTGGGGCGGCGTCTTCTCCTCCACGCTGGCGCAGCAGAGAACCATGGTGTCTCCGCATTGGATGAGGCAGCTTCCCTCGGCGAATCTGACGAAATCCGTCGTGATCTTCACAGGCCGCAGCTCATGGAAGGCCCGGCCGTCTTCTCTGGTCAAGTCGATTCCTCCTTTGTTTCAATCAAAATCAGGCCGCAGTGTTCGCAGCGCTGCGCGGGGAGCTTCACGCCGCTTCCCAGCCTCTTTTCCTGGAGCGAACGCTCCCCTTCCCATATAGGATGATAGGAAATCCTCCATCCGTCAAAGGGGGACCAAAGGATGTTGCGGCTGCCGCTTCGCAAAAACCCCGCCCTCAGGGTCTCCCCGTAGCGGGGACAACGATCGAACATGACGCCCGCCCCCTTTTAATTAGATAATTGCCTCCGCGTATGCCTCAGAATCGAAGGGCTGCAAATCGTCGATGCCCTCGCCCACTCCCGCGAACTTCACGGGGACGTTCAGCTCCTTGGCGATGGCCACGGCGATGCCGCCCTTGGCGGTGCCGTCCAGCTTGGTGAGGATGATGCCCGTAAGGCCCGCCGCCTCCTTGAAGGTCTTGGCCTGCACCAGGCCGTTCTGACCCGTGGTGGCGTCCAGTACCAGCAGCGTCTCCCGGGCCGCGCCGGGGCACTCCCGGTCGATGATCTTGGAGAGCTTGGCAAGCTCCGCCATCAAATTGGCTTTATTGTGGAGCCGCCCCGCCGTGTCGCAGAGGACCACGTCCACCCCCCGGGCCTTGGCGGCCTGGAGCGCGTCGAAGAGCACCGCGCCGGGGTCCGCGCCCTCGTGCTGGCGAACCAGCTCCGCCTTGGCCCGATCCGCCCAGATTTCCAGCTGGTCCGCCGCCGCCGCCCGGAAGGTATCCGCCGCGCAGAGGAGGCATTTCTTCCCGCCGTAGCGGAGGAGGTTCGCCATCTTCCCGATGGAGGTGGTCTTCCCCACGCCGTTGACACCGATGAAGAGGAACACGCAGGGAGAGGTGGAGACGTTGACCTCCGTGGTACCCACGTCCAGCTCCTCCACAATGATCTCCCGGAGGGCGGTCCGAACCTCCTCCTGGCTTTTGAGCTTTTCCTTCCGGACCTTCTCCCGGAGCTTCTCCACGGTATCCACCGCGATCTCCATGCCGAAGTCGGAGAGGATCAAAGTCTCCTCCAGCTCCTCGAAGAAGGCCTCGTCGGCCTCGGTGTAGGTGGTGAACAGGTTGGTTGTGATTTTTTTTAGTTTGTCAAAAAAGCCCATAGGTCCTCCTTGTTGATTCAGCCATGAAGATGGCTGGTGCTTTTGCGCCCCCCATTCTCTCTTTTTCTGTCCGCAGGAAAAGAGAGAATGCGCCGCGCCCGATGGAAGAGAGAAAAAGAAGTATGGGCCCTTTGGGCCGTCTTTTTCCCTCTATTGATAGAATCCCTTGTTAAGGAGCGCCAGCCCGGCGGCCTATCCCCTCTCCCTTGCCGCTCCGCCGCGACTCCCGCGCCGCCACGAAGAGTCCACAAATCATTACCGGCAGAAATACAAGAAGCAGGATATAAAGACGCGTGTCTTCCAAGCCGCTGTACTTGCAACTATTTTGCACTCCGCAAACCAGGCAGGCCATCGTTCCCAGAAATCCCAAAAGCGGCAGCCACAAGCAAAATACAGACCGCTTCACCCTCACACTCCCTATTTTCATTATTGAATATCCAATTCCTTCGCCATGTCGTTCAAATTGATGGTCAGCATCTTGGAGACACCCTTTTCCTGCATGGTCACGCCGTAAAGCACGTCGGCTTCCTCCATGGTGCCCCGGCGGTGGGTGATGACAATGAACTGCGTCTTTCCCGCCAGCTGGCGCATATACCGGGCATAACGGGCGACGTTCACGTCGTCCAGCGCCGCCTCAATCTCATCCATGACGCAAAATGGCGTAGGGTGAACCTTCAAAATGGAGAAGTACAGGGCGATGGCCACAAACGCCTTCTCGCCGCCGGAGAGCAGGGAGATGGTTTTCAGCGTCTTCCCCGGCGGCTGGGCCTTGATCTCAATGCCGCAGTTCAGTATATCGGCGGGGTCCTCCAGCTCCAGCTGGGCCTGCCCGCCGTCGAACATCTCCAGGAACGTGGCCTGGAAGCTCTCGTTCAAAAGCTGGAACTGCTCGGCGAAAATCCGGGTCATCTCCCCGGTGATGCCGCCGATGATGGCCGTCAGCTCTCCCTTGGCCTTCTCCACGTCGTCCCGCTGGTCCGTCAGGTAGGTATAGCGGGTATTGACCCGGTCGTACTCCTCAATGGCGCCGATGTTGGGCGTGCCCAGGGCGGCGATGTCTTTTTTCAGCTCCCCAATCCGCCGGGCGGCTTTGGGGATGCTCTCCAGCTCCATGCGCTGGGCCTGCGCGTCGGAGTGGCTCAGCTCGTAGTGTTCCCAGAGACGGTCGAGAATCTGCTTTTCCTCCATGCCGGAGGTGGCCAGCTTCTGCTCCAGCCGGGAGGCGGAGCGCTCCAGGTTCAAAAGGTTCTCGTTCATCTCCTGGCTGGCCTTGTTCTGGGCGGTGCGCCGGGTCTCCAGGTCCAGCTTCTCCTCGTTCAGGGTGCTCAGGCGCTCCTGGCAGCTCTCCCGCCGCCGGTTCAATGCGCTCATGTCTTCCCGGCGAGCGGCGATCTCCGCCTGGGCCTTGCCGATGGCCCTCTGATAGGTTTCCAGCGTCTCCTCCTTCTGCCGCCGGTCTCCCGTCAGCTCCGCCGCCAGACGGCGGAGGTCCCCGGCGCGGCGGAGGGCAGCGTCCCGCTGGGCGGCCAGGGACGCCAGCTCCTCTTTTTTCGCCGTGACTTCCTCCGACAGGGCGTTGGACTGGGCCAGCAGCTCCGACTGGCCGGACAGCGCCGCCGCCGCCTGCTCCCGATATTGGGCGGCCTGGGCCTCCTGGGCGGCAAAGGCCGCCTCCGCCTGTTCCTTTCGCCGGGCGTTGTCCTCCAAATGGCCCGTCAGGCTCTCCAGCTCGCCCGTCAGATTTTCCAAATTTTCCTCAATTGATTTGAGCAAAATGTCAAAATGATTCTTCTCGCCCTCCAGCCGGAGGACCGCATCCTCCGCCTGACGGCGCTGGCCCTCGGCAGTCTCCAGATCGTAGCGGGCCGCGGAGAGGTCCCGCTGAACGGCCTCCTCCTCCCGCCTGGCGGCCTCCAGCTGCTGCCGCATGTCCGCGGCGCGGCCGTGGAGCTTTTCCAGCTCCGCCGCCCGGCTCAGCACGCCGCTGTTCCGGGAGACGGAACCGCCGGTCATGGACCCGCCCCGGTTGATGACCTGCCCGTCCAGGGTGACAATCCGGAAGGCGTTGCGGTACTTCCGGGCCATGGCGATGCCGCAGTCCAGGTCCTCCGCGATGACCGTCCGGCCCAGGAGGTTGTAAAAGATGTTCTGATACCTGGGGTCAAAGCTCACCAGACGGGATGCGACGCCCACAAAGCCGTACTCCCGCTCCACGCCGTTTAGGCGCAGCTCCTCGCCCCGGATAGCGGTGAGGGGCAGGAAGGTGGCCCGGCCCCCGTCCCGCTGCTTCAAAAAGCCGATGGCGGCTTTGGCGTCCTCCTCCCGGTCCACCACGATGTTCTGGAGTCCCGCCCCCAGGGCGATTTCAATGGCGACGGTATAGCGCTGCTCCGTCTTCATCAATCCCGCCACAGGGCCGTGGACTCCCCGCAGACCGTTCTGGCACACCAGCTTCACGGCCTTGGAGAAGCCCTCGTAGTCCTTCTCCATCTCCGTCAGAAGCCGGATGCGGTTCTCCAGGGCCCCGGCGTCCATGGTCAGCTTCATCCGCCTGTCCGCGGCGGCAGCGGCCTTCTTCTCCCGCTCCTCCATCCGCAGGCTGTGGCCCGCGATGATGTTGGCGGCGGCGGCAGCGTCGTCCCGGGCCTCCTCCAGGCGGCGGCGGTTGGCCTTGGCCTCTCTTCGGGTCTCGTCCAGCTGCTCTGCGGCGGCGGCCCGCTCCGTCTCCAGGGCGGCCCGCCGTTCCTCCATCTGGCCGCTCTCGGCGGCGATGGCGGCGGCCTTCGCCCGGGCGTCGGCGGCGGCGGCCACGGCTATGGCCTCCCGGCCCCGCAGGGCCTCCGCCTGGGACTGCTGCCCCCCCGCCTGGGCGGCGGCGGTCCTGGCCCGCTCCAGCAGGGCCTCCAGCCCCATTCCCAGCTCATCCAGGCGTTTGGACAGCTCCTCCGCCCGCTCCGCCTCCTGGGCGGACTGAGCCGCCAGACCCCCGGCCCGGCTGTCGGACTCCACCAGCTCCGTCCGGGCCCGGCAGATGTTCTCCTGGTTGTGGGCGATGCCGCTTTCCAGCACGGCAATGGCGGCGGACTGGTCCTTCGCCTGGGCGTCCAGCTCCCCGGCCTCCGTCCGGAGCCGCTCAGCCTCCATGTCCTTCCGGCGCATCTCCTCGCCGAAGCGCTCCGCCTCGGCATAGAGGGCGTCCAAGGCGGCCCGGGCCTCGGCCCGCTCTCTCTCCGCCGCCCGGAAGTCCAGCTCCAGCTTCCGGGCGTTGATCTTCAGCGCATCCAGATTCTCCAGCCAGACCGAGATTTCCAAAATCCGCAGCTCGTCCCGGAGGACGAGGTACTTTTTCGCCTTCTCCGCCTGCTCCCGCAAGGGTCCCACCTGGAGCTCCAGCTCGGAAATCTTGTCGTTGATCCGGACCAGGTTTTCCTCCGTCCGCTCCAGCTTCCGCTCGGCCTCCTCCTTCCGGTGGCGGAAGCGGGAAATGCCGGCGGCCTCCTCAAAAATCTCCCGGCGTTCGCTGCTCCGGGTGGACAAAATCTCGTCAATCTTGCCCTGGCCGATGATGGAGTAGCCCTCCCGGCCCAGGCCCGTGTCCAAAAAGAGCTCCGTCACGTCCTTGAGCCGGACGGACTGGCGGTTGATGTAGTATTCGCTCTCTCCGCTGCGGTAATACCGCCGGGTGACGGCCACTTCCGCCTCCTCCATCGAGGGGAAAATCCGCTCCGTATTGTCCAGCACCAGCGTCACCTGGGCAAAACCCACCTGATTGCGCTGCTCCGTGCCGCCAAAGATCACATCCTCCATTTTCGCGCCCCGGAGGCCCTTGGCGCTCTGCTCGCCCAGGACCCAGCGGATGGCGTCGGAAATATTGGACTTGCCGGAGCCGTTGGGCCCCACGATGGCGGTGATATCCTCGCCGAAATTTAAAATAGTCTTGTCCGGAAAGGATTTGAACCCTTGAATTTCCAATGCTTTTAAGTACACGTTTCCACCTCTGCCAAAGCCCCGGCCCGGGCGCTTCAATAATCAATTTACTATATCAGAGAACGCGCCGCATTTCAAGACAAAATCTGTAAAGGCCCCGCCTCCCCAGGGCGGAAAAATCCCCGCCCGGCCGGGAAACCCGCGGGCGGGTCCCCTGCCGGACAGGGAATGTCTGCTTGCCATATTCCCGCGCCCGTCTCCGGAGGGGGACGCCTCAGCGTCCGTCCTCCGCGTCCTTCACCAGGGGCGGAATCTGGGAGATCATGTTGTCCATATCCTCAAACATGGCGCTCTTGGTGGTGCCCAGGCGGCTGGCGCTGTCGATGTGCCGGACCACCTCCTGATACTGGTCCTTGATCTGGTCAAAGAACTGGCAGAGCACCTGCAGCTCTCCCTGCGCGGCGTCGATCACGCCGGAGATCTCCGACTGCACGGCCGAGGACCCCTCGGCGGCGTCGGTGATACGGCGGAAGCTCTCGTCCGCCTGGCTCACGATGCCCGCGCTCTGCCCCAGCGTCTGCTGGGAGCCCTGGATGCTCTCGCTGAGCTCTCCGGCGCGGCTTTCCACGTCTCCCACGCCGGTATTCACCTCTCCGGCCAGCACCTTGATCTCCTTCGCCAGCTCCTTGACCTGGGCGGCCACCACCGCGAAGCCCCGGCCCTCGGTACCAGCCCGGGCCGCCTCGATGGAGGCGTTGATGGCCAGAATGTTCGTCTGGTCGGCGATGGACACGATCTTTCCCATGCACTGCTGAATCTCCCGAATGGCGGACTGAAGCTGGGCGAAAATATCCGCCATCTGCTCATAGGACTCCCGTACCCGCGCGGAGGACTGCCCCAGCTCCTTCATCTGGCTCTGCGCCTCCCGCACCGCCAGGGCGATCTCGCCCCGTACCTGGGCGAACTCCCCCGCCGTCTGGTTGATGTTGGAAAAGGACTGTCCCATCTCCTGCAATTTCGCCTGGAACTGATCCGCCTCTTTCAGCACGCCGGAAAAGGACTTGCCCACCATGCTCAGTTCCCAAAGGGAGGCGACTTCCTTTTTCACCATTTCCTTCTGGTACTCTTTCAGGCTGTCCGCCACATGCAGCACCGGATAGAGCCCCGTTTCCTCCCGGACCTGCTCCGGCGTCCGCCGGTCTTTTCCCTTAAACAGCATCGCCGATTCCTCCTTCACTCAAACACCACGCAGGTCATGGACTGGTTGACAAAGCGGTTGTTGTAATGCTCTCCATAGCCCACAAAACCCGTATGGCTTCCCAGAGACGCCATCTCCTGCAGATAGGTCTGCATATAGCCCCGCTCCGAGAACAGCTTGTAGCGGAACAGGCAGTTCACCGAGAAGACGGCCGAGCGGCGGGGGAACTCCCGGCAGATTTTCTGAATGGTATCCCTCGTAATGGCCTGGTAATCCCCCAGCTCCAGCAGAATCAGCACGTCGGAGTCGTTGACCTGGCGGAAGCAGGCCAGCGCGTTGCCGTTGACCTCTTTAATCGAGATGATGCAGGTGTCGTCCCCGTTGAGCTTGCCGAAGGGGTTCTGGAAGGTCCGGGTCAGAATCTCCTCGTCCGTCACGTGGAGAAGGCTCTTGTAAACCTGCTTGGCCGGCTTACCGTTCAGGGAACCCAGTATGTAATTGGCCCGGTCCGTGTCGGAGGCGATGAAGCGGTAGTCCCCCAGCTGATGATAGATATTCTCCTTATAAGTCTTGACCCGGCCGTTCTGATTCCGGACCAGACCATAGGCCACCGCATCCTGATACACCCGTCCGTTGGCGGAGACCTTTCCCTTGTCGCCGGTCCCCCCCACCAGAGAGATGCCCCGTTTCCGCAGAGCGGTGTAAATCGTGGTCAGCACGCAGGCGTCGTTTCCGGCGCAGAAATCGATGCAGACCGTATCGCCGTTGGAGCCGCCCACCTTCTGCATGTCCCGCTCCAGACGCTGGATGTACTTCACCGGCATGGAGGATACCTCCTCCAGCACGTTGGCGGCGGCGGTCACGCCGTCAAAAAACGCGATCACGCCCACGCCCTGCTCCACAATCCTGGTTTGATAGCTCATGCCAATGCAGCCGATGCTGGGCACACCAGGATACCGCTTTTCAAGGGCCTTCACGTGATCTTCAAACTGGGCATCGTTTGATAACAGCATAATAAACTGAGGACTGTGAAGGCCCTGAAGCGCCTCCTCCAGATTTCCCCTTTGACTCATACCGAAAAACTGTTTCACGCTGTTGTCTCCCTCCTACAAGATTTACACGGAACATCATAAGCTCTTATTATACCGGAAACCGCCAAATGTGTCAATATCAACCGACGGGCATTCAGGGTAATTGAATGCGTAAAAAGATTATGAACAGCCCGCGGCGGCAGTGGCCTTTCAAGGAAAGCCGGCACGAGGAACGAACACCGTGAAGCAGAGCCGGCAGGCGGAAGCCCGAACATCCAAAGCGGTGTACGCCACCCGCTGCCAAGCGGGTGAAACCCGCAGAGAAAAACCCGCAAACCGTTGAAGTCCAACGGCTTGCAGGTCTTGCGCTTTGCGTTGATGAACAAGATGTACGTTTCTTAGTCCTGCCAGGGCAAATGAATCGCCGCGCCCTTCGGCATACACGCGTCTTCTCTTCCGGTCCTCATCTCAAACGGAAGGCCGCTACCAAACTTTTGAGGAGGTTGGCCTGGGAGGAAAGCTCCTGACTGGCGGCGGCGCTCTCCTCGCTGGTGGCGGAGTTGGTCTGCACCACACTGGCAATCTGGTCAATGCCCTCGGTAACCTGGTTGATGGCGGCGGTCTGCTTTTCCACCGCTTCCACCACGATGGACATCTGAGACGTCACGCCCCCGGCGCTGACGCTGGTGCGCTCCAAGGCTTGGGTTACCTCATCCACAACGGTGCTGCCCTCGGTCACGGCGGCAATGGAACTTTCAATCAGGTCCTTGGTGGCCTTGGCGGCCTCGTCGGACCGGTTGGCCAGGTTGCGGACCTCGTCGGCAACCACGGCGAAGCCCTTTCCGGCCGTTCCAGCCCGAGCCGCCTCCACAGCGGCGTTCAATGCCAAAATATTTGTCTGGAAAGCAATGTTCTCAATGGTGGCAATGATCTTACTGATTTCCTCGGAAGAGCTGGAAATCTTTCTCATCGCCGTGTTGAGCTGTTTGACGTATTCCACGCTGACGCCCAGCTGACCGCCTGCCTGCTCCACAAACTGGCCGGCTTCCTCAGTGGCCTGGGCGGTCCGCTTGGCGTTTTCGGAAATATTGCTGATCGTGGCGGAGAGCTCCTCCACAGAACTGGCCTGCTCGGTGGCGCCCTGGGCCAAAGCTTGGGCGCCATTCGACACCTGCTCAGCCCCGGCGGACACCTGCTCGGCGCTCTCACGGATCTGGCTCATGGTATCATGGAGCTTCGACTGAATGCTGTCCAGGGAAGCCTTGATAGACATAAAATCTCCCACGTATTCCTGCTGGGCGGAAGCCGTCAAGTCCCCGGCGGCGACGGAATCCAGTATGGAAGAAATCTCTCCGATGTAAGCGCGAAGACGCTGGATCGTTTTCTCGAAAATAAGGGCTAACTGACCAATCTCGTCATTGGAGCGGACGGCGATGCCGCTCTCCCCGCCGCCGGTCAGGCCCAGGTTTCCCTGTTCCAGGCGGCCGGCCACCCGGGTAATCTCAGCCAGAGGAGAGGAGACGGTTTTTTTCAGATACGCCGACAGGAAAAAGATGCTTACAACGATGACGCCAAGGCTCACCAAGGAGGACCAGATGATCGTCATAAAAATCTGATGGTTGGCTTCCGCAGAGGAAATCCCGGCAAATATAAGGCCGTTGACTGCTCCGGCGGCGTCCCTGGTGGGAACATAGGAACACAGGTATTCCTCATCCAGGATGGTGGCCCTGCCCACATAGCTTCGTCCCTGCTGCAACACAATCTCGGACAACTCGGGGGACAGCGTAGTGCCCACGGCCCGCTCTCCGTTTTGGACCACGGTGGTGTAGGCCCGCGTATTCCCCTCAAAAACGGTAAACTCACAACCCATGCGGCTTTTCAGCCCATCCAGCAGCTGGTTGATTTCGTCTGTACCGTCTGTTTGGCTCAGAACATAATCGAGCATGTTCGTGCCGTTGGTACAGCGCTGTTCCAGCATACTCGTTGCCAAAGAGCGAAACATAATCACGCACATGCCCACCGCGAACACAACGGATATCATCTGCATGATGACGACCACATTGCCTACCTTCTTGCCGATACGGGTCTGTTTTTCTTCCGGACCTCTTCTTGAGAACTCGTTCTTTTTCATAGCTGTCTAACTCCATCTGTTTGTTAGAATTCAAAAATGGCATGCAGCCACCCTCCCAATTATACTGAGGAAAGGCAATTTTTGCAAGCCCTTTTTCTGCATGAATCCCTTGGTACGTATTGGAAACACCGCCCTTTTGAGCATATGTCCAGAGCAAAATTTACATTCCTGCCCCGCATAGAACGTGTTTTTAAACCTGAAGTCATAGAAAATAATTGGTATGTTATGGGGAACCGCCATTCGGACCGGTTGAAACTCCGCCGCTCCAGCGGCTCCAAAATTATATGGACGGTATGAGCAAAAACGGAGGAGGCCGGGAAATCCCGGCCCCCTCGCGCATTTTTATCCCAGCAGATAGGCGTACTTGTTCAGCACCGTGAGGATGAACACCTCAATCCCGGCGGGCAGATCGTTTTTGGCGTTCAAATCCGCCTCGAAAACCTTTCCGTCCAGCCGGACCAGCACCTTGCCGCCGCCCAGGGGCAGGAAGCCCTGGTTGTTCACACTCTCGTCAAAGCCCTCCCGGGTCTTGAAGAGCGTGAATTTATCCCGGTAGGGAGCGGAGTCATAGGGGCAAAAGATGGCGCAGTTGCCGCACTCGTTGCACATCCGGTCCACGTGGAGAATCTCATGCCGTCCGTCGGGCAGCTCGATCACCACATTGGCCCGGTTGGGGCACACGTCGGCGCAGACCTGGCACACCACGTTGCAGGTGAGGCACCGGTCCCCCTCGCACTTGGCGGACGCGCAGAGGACGCCCTTCTTGGCGATGGCGTCCGCCCGGGAGGCCACGGCCTTGGCGGGGATGACAAACTTATGGGCCTCCCCGATCACCGCGTTGGCAAAGGCCTGGGCGTCGGCAATGCCCTCCACCACCGTGGCGGGGCCCCGCATGGCGTCGCCGCCGGCGTAAACGCCCTCCACATTGGTCTTGAAGTCCGGCAGACCCTTGGCGTCAACCTCAATGCCGTTGGCGGTGAAAAGCTCGCTCTCCACCTTTTCGCCCACGGCGGAGACGACGGTGTCGCAGTCAATCTCCACAAACTCGCCGGTGGGCTCCGGCTTCCGGCGGCCCTTCTCATCGGGCTCGCCCAGCTTCATTTTCTCGCAGCGGAGCTTGCCGTCCTTCTGCTCCACGGGAGCCACCAGCTCCAGGAAGTTCACACCGTCGGCGATGGCCAGCTCCAGCTCCTCGGCGTCAGCGGGCATATACTTCTTCGTCCGGCGGTACACCAGGGTGCTGGACCGCGCCCCGGCCCGGAGAGCCGCCCGGGCGGCGTCCATGGCGGTGTTGCCGCCGCCCACCACGGCCACGTTGCCCAGGGGGATGTCCTTCCCGGCCTTCATGTCCTTCAGCCAGCCGATGACGGGGACCACGTTGCCGGGGATGTCCAGCCGCCCCGCCTTCCAGGCGCCCACGGCAAAGAAGATGTGGGTATAGCCCTGGGCCTTCAGTTCGGCCACGGAGGGAGCGGGGGTGTTCAGCCGGATTTCCGCGCCCATCCTGGCCACCAGCGCCGCGTCCTTGTCGATGGCCTCGTCTGAGATGCGGAAGCCGGGAATGACCTGGCGGACGACGCCGCCCAGCTTACCGGTCTTTTCAAAGATGGTGGCGGGGATGCCCGCCCGGCCCACGAAATAGGCCGCCGCCATGCCCGCGGGGCCGCCGCCGACGACGGCAACCTTCCTGCCGCCGTCCGCCGGGACGGGGGCATCCAGCTTGGACATATATTCGTCATAGCCCCGCTGGGCGGCCACCAGCTTGGTGGCCCGAATCTGGACGGAGTCCTCATAATAGTTCCGGGTGCACTTGGTCTGGCAGTTGTGGGCGCAGATGGTGCCGGTGATGAAGGGCAGGGGGTTCTTCTCGGCGATGAGCCGCAGGGCGGAGGCGTACTCCCCCTTCCGGCAGAGCTCGATATACTCCGGGATGTCCTGGCCGATGGGGCAGCCGCCCTTGCAGGGGGCGGTGAAGCAGTCCAGCAGCGGCACCTTTTCATAGAGCTTCCGCCGGGGGGCGGGCTTCACGGCCTTGACGTGGTACTTGTCGGACCGGGCCGCCAGGGCCAGAGCCTCGATGCCCTCCACATCCACGCCGGCAAAGGGCCGGAACTCCAGGGTGTCCAGCTTGCCGCCGATCTGGACGAAGCGCTGGTAGCCGCCGGGCTTCAGCTCCGTCGTCGCCATGGTGATGGGCCAGATGCCCAGGGAGAAGAGCTTGTCGATGTTCAGCGCGTCGGCGCCGCCGGCGTAGCTGATGCGCATGCGGCCGCCGAACTCCCGGGAAATTCGGGCCGCCATAGTGGTGGTCAGGGGGAAGAGGGACTTGCCCGCCATATACATCTCTTCGCTGGGCAGCTCCCCGGCCTTCACGTCCACGGGGAAGGTGTTGGAGAGCTTCAGGCCGAACTCCACGCCGGTCTTGTCCGCCAGGGCCTGGAGGCGGCGGAACATGGGCACGGCGTCCTCGTACTGGAGGTCCTCCTTGAAATGATGGTCGTCGAAGGCGATATAGTCATAGCCCATGCCGTCCAGAATGGACCGGGCGGTCTCATAGCCCAGGATAGTGGGGTTGCACTTGACGAAGGTGTGGAGCTTCTTCTTCTCGATGAGATAGCTGGCAATCCGCTCGATCTCGTCCGGCGGGCAGCCGTGGAGGGTGGAGAGGGTGACGCTGCCGGAGATATGGGGTGTAATGGCGTCGATGAAGGACTCCTCGGCGGGGAAGAACTCCTTGAGGACGCGGATGCACTCCTGGAAAATGGGGGTCTGGGAGGCGTCCGTCATGCCGCTGAGGAAGCCGTCCACCTTCTCGCCCTGGATGCCCGCCAGGTCATAGCCCACGGACATGTTGAAGACAAAGGCGTTGGGATCGCCCAGGCCATAGACCTTGGCCATGATCTTGCAGGCGCACCAGGCTTTCACATACTCCTCAAAAGCCTGCCGGACGTAGAGCTCCGTGGACCACTCGCAGTTGTAGCACTCGTCCTCCGCCAGAATGCAGGGGCGGTTGATGCAGGCGGCCAGGTCCGCGCCGTCCATCTTCTGGACGGTTTTCAGCTCGAAAAAGCGGGCGCCGGCGAAGTAGCTGGCGATGATGTTCTGGGCCAGCTGGGTGTTGGGACCGGCGGCGGGACCGAAGGGGGTCTCGATCTTCTCGCCGAAGATGGGCAGGGTCTTCACGCCCGCCTGATAGGGTTTATGAACGCCGAAGACGGTGCCCTCCTTCTGGTACTCGGCGGTCACCCAGGTCATCAGTTCCCGGAATGGAATGGGGGTCATCAATTCGGACATTTGGTTTTCCTCCTTAGAATATATGAAATCATGTTTGCGGCGACATGCGCGTCACAAAAATCCCTCGACCTGCGCGCCTTGGGCGCGCCCACCGGTCCGCAGACTGGCGGGGAAATCTAAAGGGGGGCGAAGTCCCCTCTTTAATATTCGCAGTGGTTCAGCGTCCCCCACAGCTTCTTGGAGACCTCCAGAATCCGGGCGTTGACAGCCTCCTCATCCATCTCCGTGAGAACCCGGTCCTTCATCAGAATCTTGCCGTTGATCATGGTGGTCTGGCACTGGCGGCCCGTCATGCCGAAGAGCATGTGCCCGTCAATGTTGGCGTCGGAGAACGGCGTGAAGGGCTTGTAGTCCATGACGATCACATCCGCCGCAGCCCCGGCCTTCAAAACGCCCATCTCCGGGAACCCGGCCCGCATTGCCATCTTGGCGTTGTTCTTGAAGAGCATGTCCGTCACCTCGCACCAGGCCACGCCGGGGAGGCAGGCGTTGTGCCGCTGGATGGTCAGGGCCGCCTTGATGCTCTCCAGCATGTCGTTGGTGTAGGCGTCGGTGCCCAGGCCCACCAGGATGCCCTTTTTATAGAGCTGAAGCACCGGGGAGCAGCCCACGGCATTTCCCATGTTGCTCTCGGGGTTGTTGACGCACATGGTGTCCGTGGCCTTGATGATGTCCATCTCCGCGGTGTTCACGTGGATGCAGTGGCCCAGAATGGTCTTGGGGCCGAGAATCCCGTGGTCCTGGAGCCGCTGGACCGGACGGCGGCCGTAGTTCTGGAGGGAATCATAGACGTCGTTCATGCCCTCGGACACATGGATGTGATAGCCCACCCGGCCGGCGTTTGCGGCGTTCATGCGGTCAAAGGTCTTGTCGGAGATGGTGAAGAGGGCGTGCCCGCCGAACATGGCCTTGAGCATGTCGCTGGGGTGGCTATCGCAGTAGTCGATGAAATCCTGGTTCTCCTGGACAGACTGGATGGACTTCTCCTCCCCGTCCCGGTCGCTGACCTCATAGCACAGGCAGGCCCGCATGCCCATCTCCTGCGTGACCTCGGCAATCTTCATCAGGGAGCCGGGAATCTCGCAGAAGGAGGCGTGATGGTCGAAGATGGTGGTGACGCCCTGCTTGATGGAGTCGATGACCAGGGCCTGGGCGCTGGCCCGGGTGGCCGCCAGGTCCAGGTGGCGGTCAATGTACCACCACTGGCCGTCCAGCACCTCAAAGAAATTGGTGGGCGCGTAGCCGTTGATGGAGAGCCCCCTCGCCAGGGCGGAATAGATGTGGGTGTGGGCGTTGATGAGACCGGGCATAATGACGCCGCCTCTGGCGTCCACGAACTCGGCCTGGGGGTACTTCGCCTTCAGCGCGGCGGTCTCGCCGACCTCCACGATTTTGCCTCCGTCGGTGACAACGCCGCCGTCGGGCAGGAAACCCGCGCCCTCGGGGTTCCGTGTGATGAGCTTGCCGTTTGCCAGCAGGATCATGGTGAAATTCCTCCTTAATATAGAATTTTTGGATAAAAAGAAAGGCGCCCCAAATCCACTTGGATTTGAAACACCCATCGGCCCCGCATGGAAAGACAGGTGCGGGCCCGTGCGCGCGGCACTCCGTTGCAGCCATCCATCCTTGCTTAGTATGTATCATTGTATCGAAAACTTCTCGGGAATACAAGCCCCATGGCATAGAAGTTTTCCGGCATTTTTTGGACAAAATGCCGGAAATCTCCCATCCGCCTGGGCCGCTGGCCGGACCTGGATTACTGGGGCCGGTCCTCCACATAGGCGCAGATGCGCGCGAAGGTCTCTTCGCTGAGGTCATGCTCCACCTTGCAGGCGTCCAGCGCGGCCTGTTCCGGGGAGACGCCCATCAGCTCAAAGAGCCGGGTGATGGTCCTGTGACGGCGATAGATGCGGCTGGCAATTTCCATGCCACTTTCGGTCAAGCTGATGTTCCCGTCCCCGGCCATGGTGATATAGCCGCTCTCCCGCAGCTTTTTCATGGCGATGCTGACGCTGGGCTTGGAATACCCCAGCTTGTTCACCACGTCGATGGAGCGGACCTGCCCGGACTGCTCCTGGATGATGAGTATGGATTCCAGATAGTCTTCTGCGGATTCGTGAATGACCAAAACAACGTGCCCCCCTTCCGCTTAATTTTACTATGATAACAAACCCTTCCAGAAAATACAAGTAGCTTTTGTCACAGCTTTCGACTTTTTTTGAAATATTTTCCTGTTTTGGCTAAAACGGGCGGAACCGGAAGAATCAGACCTTGTCAAAAAGTCAAGGGCAAGGCAAACCGCGTGGTTTGCCTTGCCCTTTTCTCCTGTGTAACCCCGCTATGACACGTTCGAAGAACATGCCCATGGGAGAGACCGGTCTATATGGCAATGCTCCCGCCGCACAGGGCGAATGCAGGAAGGAAATTGTTGTATTTCGGCATTTCGAGGGCCTGAAATTTGTCCTCTGGCAGCAGAAGCCGGGCAAGGCAGTAAAGACCGTGGGCATAGGTGCGGAAGGGCCGCACCCCCCAGCACGTATTTCTTGTCTTTGGGATAGCCCTTGCACACCGCCAGCAGATCCGCGCCATGATCTTCCGGTATTTCTCCTGCAAGACCGCAAGGTCCGTATACATCGCCATTGGCCCACCTCTTCGCAAGCCTTTTCTTTAAAAAGGATGCTCTGCCCTTTGCGGCCGTATCCTCAGATTTTCCCCGCCAGCACCAGCACCAGCAGGGCGAAGGTGACCAGCAGCGCCAGGGAGAACAGCAGGAAGCCCGCGTCAAAGCGGTCCCCGCCGGAGGCCATTCCCTCCCGCTCGGGGGCCAGCCGGGCCTTTCGCAGGGCGGTGACCACGGGCTTGTAGAGAATCAGGGTCAGGGCCATGTTCAGCCCGCCCTTCACCAGGTTGAAGGGGAGGAAGACCGTGGGCAGCATGGCGGCCACGACGGAACGGTCCATGTGCATGTAAATGGGGGTAATGAGGTAGTTCCACAGGAGCATCACCACCGTCAACGTGACGATGCCCACGCTGAGGCCGATAACCGCGCCCTTCCGGGAGCGCATCTTCTGGTAAAGAAACGCGGCGGGGCAGGCGAAGGCGCAGGCCGCCAGCAGGTTCATGACGCAGCCGATGATGCCCGTGTCGCTGACGGTGAACATCTCGATAAACGCCACCACGATGGAAATGACGGCGGCGGACAGGGGGCCGAAGAGGAAGCCGCCGATGGCAATGACGGTGCCCTTGATCTCCATTTGCAGGAAGCCCGCCACCTTGGGCAGCAGGTTGCTGATGAGCATGGCCAGGTAGGTCAGCGCGGTGAGCATGGCAAGGGACGTGACGGTCTTGACAGTGACCCGGGGACGGGCGGCGGAGACGGCGTTGGATTCGAAGTTGGACATGAAAAAACACTCCTTTACATACTTGAAAACACCCTGGATCCTTTGACTTCTCCAAGGTGAACAAGCAGCAAAGAAGCGCGCAGACTGCGCGCGGCCAAGCCGCACTCATCTTCTTCCATCCAGACTGTAACTGTTGGTCCCGGAGTTTCACCGGGTCAGCGGGGGCCGAAAAACGGCCTCCGGTCGCGGACTGTACCGCCAGTGGGGAATTGCGCCCCGCCCTGAAGACAAAGTATTCAGTTTCGTTTCCTGAGGCTAGTATACGACGGCGGCGGGGAAAATGCAAGCCCTAATTTTTTCTTTTCAAAGCCGAACGGATGTGCTATGATAAAGCCACTCAAACCGGAAGGAGGCCGCCCCATGGACCGCGTCGTGCTCCACTGCGACCTGAACAGCTTCTACGCCTCGGTGGAGCTTTTGCGCCGCCCGGAGCTCCGCAAGCTCCCCGTGGCCGTCTGCGGGGACCCCTCCTCCCGCCACGGGATCATTCTGGCCAAGAACGACCCCGCCAAGCGCTTCGGCGTTCAGACGGCGGAGACCATCTGGCAGGCGAGGAAGAAGTGTCCGGAGCTGATTCTCCTGCCGCCTCACCACCAGCTCTACCGGGAGTACTCCCAGAAGGTCAACGCCATTTACGACGAATACACCGACCTGGCGGAGCCCTTCGGCATCGACGAGAGCTGGCTGGACGTGACCCACACCCTCCATCTCTTCGGCATGGACGGCGCGGCTTTGGCGGACACCCTCCGCGAGCGGGTGCGGCGGGAGCTGGGGCTGACACTCTCCGTGGGGGTCTCCTTCAACAAGGTCTTCGCCAAGCTGGGCAGCGACTATAAAAAACCCGACGCCACCACCGTCATCTCCCGGGAGAGCTGGAAAGAGATGGTCTGGCCCCTTCCGGCGGGGGACATGCTCTACGTGGGGGACGCGGCGCGGAAGCTCCTGGGGCAGTATGGCGTCCGGACCATCGGCCAGCTGGCGGCCTGCCCCCGGTCCATGCTGGAGGACCTGATGGGCAAGCTGGGGGGCCAGCTCCACGACTACGCCAACGGCCTGGACCGGGAGCCGGTGCGCTCCCGCCACGAGCCGGAGACGGTGAAGTCCGTTGGAAACGGCTCCACCTTCCCCAAAAACCTCACCACCCGGGCCCAGGTGACGGCGGGAATCGCCCTGCTGGCGGACAGCGTGGCCAGCCGCCTCCGCCGGGCGGGGCTCTACGCCGGAGGGGTCCACGTCACCGTCCGGGACCCGGCCTTTCGCGACCGCTCCCGCCAGCGCCAGCTGTCCGCCCCCACCCATCTGATTCGGGACATCTCCGCCGCCGCCCTGGCGCTGACGGAGGAGCTGTGGCAGCCGCCAAGCCCCATCCGGGCCCTGACGGTGACGGCCATTTACCTGACGCCGGAGAGCGAGACCTATGAGCAGACAAACCTCTTCGCCGCCGGAGAAGGCCGGGAGCGGCAGGAACGGCTGGAGGCCGCCATGGACGGCATCCGGCGGAAGTACGGCGGCGGGGCCATCGCCTTCGGCACGGCGAAGCCGGAGGACAGCGGCGGCGGCAGCTTTCAAAAATGAGCGGACGAGGTCCCCTATTCGGGGACCTCGCCTGTTTCCTCCGGCTTCCGGTATTCCAGCAGGTCGTCGATCCGGCAGTCCAGCACATAGCAGACCTTCGCCAGAAAGTCCAGGTCCACCATTTCAATTCGCTTTCCTTTATAATAGCGGTCAATAATGGAATATTGGACGCCTGTCAAAGTTGCCAGACGATTACGTGTAATTCCCCGGCTGTCGACAACCTTTGCCAGCTTCACAATCACCTTACCATATTCTCCAATGCGGTATCTAACGATGCTTTTGATCTCATCCATGCGCCTCTCCCCTTTGAGAGTTATTGTAACAAGAATATACCTTCTTGACATTTCGCATATTTAGATTCATTATTTATATATTATGTAGATATCTGTAAAACTATAACAATGTGTATGAAGGAGAGAATAAGACATATGGAAAACTATCAAAAGCTCTACACCATGCTGTTTAACTCCATCACCGACGCGCTCCAACAGCTGGAGAGGCAGAATTTCGGAAACGCCAAACGAATCTTGAAGCTGGCCCAGCGGGAGACCGAGGACCTGTTCCTCACCGAGGCGCCTGACGACGCCTTCCTCCAGGAGGAAGCGGAGGCATGAGCGCCGAAGAGGCGCTCCCCGTCTTCCGCCGGCAGGGGCCCGCGAGCTGTTGAAATTCAATGGTTTGCGGACCCTTTTTTCGTTCCTTCCGCGCCCCGCCGCCGGGGAAAAACCAGCCCTCCCGCTTTTCCGCTTTCTGGAAAAATATTGCGGTATTTTCAAATCCATGGTATAATTTCCACACTTTTTCGCCCGGAGAGCGTCATCCGCTCCAGGCAGACGCCGCCCCCGGCGGCGCTTTCCGGCGCGCTTCCGATATGGAAATACAGCCAAGGAGGGTTTGGTCTTGTTGGCAAAGAAGGATTCGTTTTTCGAGGACTTATTTTCCCGCAACTTCAACAAGCTGCAAATTTACGCCGTCGCCCAAGTACACGACCGCTTCGTGGCGGAAGAAGTCGTGCAGGACACCTTTCTCACCGCGCTGCTGCGGGCCGACCTGCTCCGGGAGCATGAGGCCCCGGACGCCTGCCTGATGGAAATTCTGAAGAACAAAATCCGCCAGTACAAGCGGGACAGCGGCAGGCGGCTCCGCCTCTTCACATCCCTGGAGAGCCTCCCGCCCAACCTGGCCGCCGCCAATTTCTTCCCCTTGACCATGGACATGATTTTGCAGCGGGTGCAGGACATTCTCTCCCCCAGCGATTGGAAACTGTTTCAGCTCCGCGCGCTGGAGGGATACACCCATTACCAGGTCGCCAAGGAGCTGGACATCACCGTCTGGACCAGCCAGAAACGCATGCAGCGCATCCGGGAAACGCTGGACGAGCAGTTCCCGGAATACAGGATGTAGACGGCGGGGCCGCCGTCTCCCAGCCGGGGAGTTTGGCCCCATGGAGGGCCCCAAAAAATTTTTTCAAAATTTTATGTCAGATTTTTCATTCTGCGGCCATATATAAGTAAGGAGGTGCGGGGATGCCAACCGATGGCAACACTCAAGCGTACGAATTTTTGGACAGGCTGAGCACGGAGCAGCTGCTCAACCTGCTGCGGGCGGACTTCGATTCCCCGGAAGAGGGGAACGCCGGTCTGACCTTTCGTATTCTGGAGGTAATCGAAGAGAGAGAGAAACGGAATCCCACTGGACTCCTTTCCGACGCCGGTCAGGCGTGGGAGGACTTCCAGCGGTATTTCAACACCCCGGACGGCGAGGGCCGTTCACTATATCCAACGAGAGATTCCGAAATTGGAGACACTCCGGTCAAACCAGCCGGGCGCGGGCGGCCGCTGAAGCGAATGCTGGCCCTGGCCGCCGTAGTGGCGGTGGCCGTCTTCGGCATGATCGCCGCCCAGGCTCTGGGCGTCGACGTCTTCGGCGCGCTGGCACGGTGGACCGACGAGACCTTCCACTTCACTTCCGCCTCCGCGGCGGACCTGGGAGGTACGGACTCGGAAGTCCTCCGCCTGGCGGTGCAGGATGCCTTTGACAGCTGCGGCGTCACCATCCCGGCCCCGGCCTGGTATCCGGAGGGGACGGAGCTGGTGCAAGATATTGATGTGGTTACAGATAAAACCAGTTCCATGGTTCAATGCAGCTTTTCTTGCGGCAAAAACATTTTCAATATAGTCGTCCAGCAACAATTTGATGTCGATAATGTTCTTGCGAATTCCTTTGAGAAAAGCTCATTAAAAGTTGAAGAGTACTTATCTAATGGCAGATTGTTCTACATTATGTCAAACCTGGATGGTCAGCGCGCAATTTACTCCAATCTTCAAACCATTATAACAATTTCTGGAGACCTCTCGTCAGAAGACTTAAAGCATATCATCAATTCAATAGGAGGATAGGCTTCCATGCGCCACATAAAGAGAATCCCTAGTCTTTTTGTATGTCTCATCCTTTTATTAGCATTCTGCTGTCAGGGAGTGGCCGCAGATGAAATTGACCCCCGCGCAAGTCTTTATTTAAGCAGTTATGGCGCTACTATGGGTAGAACCTCTTCAAGCAGTTCGCCAGGCTTTGATATAGACTATAATGTTGTAGCTACACGGATTTCTGAATATGTGGGTGTTAAAAGGATAGAGATTTACAAAACCAGCGGCACCCATGTGGCTACGGTCCGGGGATCTACAAGCAACGGCCTGCTGAGAGAGGACGCTTTGGGCCACTTGAGTCACTTCACCTTCAACGCGACAGTCGGCGAAACCTATTACGCCGTGCTGACCATGTACGCGGAGCGGGACGGCGGTTCGGATTCCAAGACCTACACCACCAACGAGTACACCGTACCGGAACTCTAAGCCGCGTTCTTCCCGCTGCTCCGGATTCCCCTGCATCCGCGTAAACCCAGCTTACAACCGCATATCCTCCGCGCTTCCTGCGAGCCTGTGTCGGCAGGCTCGCCTCTTTTTTCGACAAAATTTTCCATTTTTCATCCCAAACGGAACTCCGCTTCCTGGAAATCGCGCCCCTCGCCTCCTATGATAAACACAAGGAGGTAAAGCATATGCCTGCGTTATTGGATCATGAAAAGCTATGCAAGGAGATGAAAGGCCAGGCGCTGAAGCAGGAGCCCCTGGCGGAACAGCTGGACATCAGCGTCCGCCATCTGAGGAACCTGTGTTCCAGGGACACAAATGTCTCGTCGGCCCTCCTGTACAAACTCAGCGAGGTGCTCCAGGTGCCCATGCGCGAACTGCTGACCACCCAGGAGGAATCGGAATGACGCGGGCGCGGCAGTCTATGCGGCGGCTCGCGCGGCTGCCGCTTTTTGAGCAGCTGCTTTACCGCCTTCCGATAGCCGTAACGGAAATTCACGTTTTCCCTTATTGCAGCGGCGGACCGTCCTACCCCGTCTGCCCCCGGTGCGGGGCCACCATGGAGCGGGAGTACATGGCCTTTTGCAGCCGCTGCGGACAAAAGCTGGACTGGCGGCGTTATTCGTACGCCAGAGTTGTTTTTATGGAGCCGGGTGATCATACTGTATTTTTACAAAATTCAATACGTTCTTGTTGAAGAACACCGCGACGTCCCCGACCTCGGCCGCTACCGCTCCTTTGGGATCATGGCCCTCCGGCACACCTCCCGCGGGAGAGAGCGGCTGGCCTACGTGCCGGACGTCACCACGGACCGGGCCTTTGCCGCCGCCCTGGCGCGGCGCTGCAACCGCGCGGAGCTCTCCCCCATCCATCTGCGTGATTTCATCGCGGACACGCTGGGCGTCTGACGCCTGAGGCCGCCATCGGAAACCGGGCGCGTCTTGGCCGGCGCGCCCGGTTTCTCCTCTCCCGAGGGCGGCGGATTGGGGACCGGAGACCCCTGTAACCCCCCGCTGCCGTCCAGGGCCAAATGCGGAAATGATTTCCCTCTCCCGCCGTTTTCTCCTTTTGAGAACATCCGGGAGGCAAATCCGCCTCAAAAGCCGTAATTGTGCCTATTGCACAAATCTTGCACCAGCGTTTTGTGCGTGTCAACAAAAATTCCTCTCCCACCTCCGGAGAAACCGTCACTTTACCGCTGGACTTCTGTTCAAAATGTGCTATTCTTTAGAGCACAATCACGAGTGAAAAGGAGGCGATTCGTATGTTTGGATGGTTCCAGAGCCTTGTCAGCATCCGGTTTCAGGAGTTGAGCCAGCTCCGCCGCGAATTGCGCAATGAGGCGAACAAGTAAGTGCGGATCCGCACATCCGATATGAACCATGAAGCACATGGACGCGAAGGCCGGGACCGGATTTGGTCCCGGCCTTTTTCCGTTTCTAAAAAAATTGGAAATTTGTAAAGATATCTGTTGCATTTTGCTTTACGAATGATATAATATATTTGTGCTGAAAGGAGTTGGCTCTCATGGCACAAGTTATGGTAAACTTTCGCATAGACGAAGGCATCAAGAGAAGCATGGAACAGGCTTGCAGGGAGATGGGACTGAGCATGACCACCGCCTTTACCATTTTTGCCACTAAGGTCGGACGGGAGAAGCGGATTCCTTTCGAGATCACCGCCGCCCCCTGCGGCGCTGAGAACAGCTGGAAACCGCCGCCGCCCGAGGAGGAACCGCTGGCACAGACGCGGGAACGGCTGGAGGCTCTGTGCGGCGAAATCCGGCGGTCGCTGACCGCCGTCCACACCGCGATTCCCGCCTCCATCACGGGACTCCCCATGGAGCGCATCCGGCTGCTCTGCGGCGACAAGCTCAAGGACCAGGCGGCGGAGGTTTCCGGCGCCGTCCGGTCCCTGTTTTCCGCCCGGAACGCCGAAACCCTGAAGGATCGGGATTTGAGCGTGCTGGACGAGTATCTGGAGGGCCTCGCCTCCGCCGCGGAGGAGGTCCGGGACATCGCCCGCACCCTGATTCCCACAATGAAGTCCTGGTCCGGCGGGGACATCGCCGCTCTGGAGCCCTACGAACAGCGGCTTGACGCCGTGTCCCGGGCGCTGGAGGCGCTTTCGCCTGTGATGCAGCGCTTTTTGTGCTCCTCCGCCCCCAGGCACGGAAGCGCCCAGGCCATTCAGGCCCGGCTCCGGCAGGCCGCGGCCTCCATCGAGACTCCCTATGTACGGACGGCTCTGGACAGCCTGGAGGCGCAGGTCCTCCGGCATTACGGCGCTCTGGACAGCCGGACGAAGACCCGCCTGGAGCTTCACTACCTCCAGACGCTGGAACTCACCCTGCGGGAGCTGCGGCAGGCGGAGCAGGACGGCGGGGACCCCGGCGCAAAGGCCGCCCTCTGCCTGCGGACGGTCAACGTGCTGTCCCAGGTGATCGCCGGAGGCGCCCAGGCCCGGCGGGAACTCAGCCAGCGGAGCCTGGAGGCGGAGGTCGCCGCTCTGGAGCGCCTCGCCGCCATGCGGGGAGACCTGACGGACGGCATGCGGCCGGAGGCGTAAGGGCATATCCCAACTCGCCGGGAAAGCAGCTCAGCCATGAGGCGGCGCCACCGCAGCTTGCCGGAGGCTGTTGTTTCGGCCTGTTTTTATATAAAGACGGTTTGTCAAATTTGAAAGGAGGAGTTCTTATGCTGGATACCATTTTGTCCCTGCTTCCCGTGATCGTGATCGTTTTGGCGGTGCTTGTCATCATACTGACAGGCTATGTGAAGGCCCCGCCCGATCAGGCCTACATCATCTCCGGTCTCAAGAAGGAGAGCAAGGTGCTCATTGGCCGCGCCGGAATCCGCGTCCCCTTCTTGGAGCGTATGGACCGGCTGTATTTGGGCCAGATGACCGTGGACATCAAAACGGAACAGTCCGTCCCCACCAGCGACTTTATCAACGTCAATGTGGACGCCGTGGCCAAGGTCCGCATTTCCCCCCACGCCGACGGCATCAAGCTGGCGGCCAAGAACTTCCTGAACAAGAAGCCGGACGAGATCACCCGGGACCTGCAGGACTCCCTCCAGGGCAATATGCGGGAGATCATCGGCACGCTGTCCCTCAAGGAGATCAACACGGACCGGGACTCCTTCTCCGACCAGGTGATGCAGAAGGCCAGCAAGGACATGGACAAGCTGGGCATTGAGATTCTCTCCTGCAACATCCAGAACGTCACCGACGAGAACGGCCTCATCAAGGACCTGGGCGCGGACAACACCAGCCTGATCAAGAAGAACGCCGCCATCGCCAAGGCCCAGGCCGACCGGGACATTGCCATCGCCCAGGCCCAGGCGGAGCGGGAGTCCAACGAGGCCCGGGTGCAGGCGGACACCCAGATCGCACAGAAGCAGACCGAGCTGGAGATCCGCCGGGCGGAGCTGAAGATCCTGGCGGACGGCAAGAAGGCGGAGGCGGACGCCGCCTACGAGATCCAGAGCCAGGAGCAGCGCAAGAGCATCGAGACGGCCACCGTCAACGCCGAGATCGCCAAGACCCAGCGGGAGGCGGAGCTGCGGCAGGCCGAGGTTGAGGTGCAGAAGCAGCGGCTGGAGGCGGACATACGGGCCAAGGCGGACGCGGAACGCTACCGCCAGCAGCAGGAGGCGGAGGCCGACCTGTTCAAGCGTCAGAAGGACGCGGAGGCCGCCCGCTACGAGCAGGAGCAGAAGGCCGAGGCGGAGATGAAGATCGCCCAGGCCCAGAAGTACGCCCGGGAGCAGGAGGCAGAGGGTATCGCCGCCGTGGGCAAGGCGGAGGCCGAGTCCATCCGGGCCAAGGCGTTGGCGGAGGCCGAGGGCATCGACAAGAAGGCGGAGGCCATGAAGAAGTACGGCGAGGCCGCCGTCATCGAGATGGTGATGCAGGCCCTGCCCGAGATCGCCAAGCACGTGGCGGAGCCGCTGTCCAAGGTGGACAAGATCACCATGTACGGCGAGGGGAACAGCGCGAAGCTGCTGGCGGACATCATCACCGGCACCACCCAGGTCACCGAGGGCATCACCCAGGGCATGGGCATCGACGTGAAGTCCCTGGTGGCGGGTATGCTGGGCGGCAGGCTGGCGGGCGGCGCGGATAAGACCATCGTGCTCCAAGGCCCCGCCCCGGCGGAGCGGCCCCAGGAGGCGGCCCCCGCCCCGGCCCAGCCGGAGGACGGCCAGTAAGGAACGATACGCTGAAAGGTGCGCCGATAAAAATGACGGAG
>NZ_CAJTUX010000006.1 GCF_910579365.1 uncultured Oscillibacter sp. | reverse complement strand
GGGAGTCGTTGACGGAGAAGGTCATCTCCAGGGTGGGGGCGGAGATTTTCACAAAGGGCAGGGCCTCCACCGTGTCGGGGACGCAGATGGTGTCGCCAATGGTCACGTCCGGAATGCCGCTCATGGCGATGATGTTTCCGGCGAAGGCCTCTGTCACGGTCTTCCGGCCCAGGCCGTCGAACTCATAGATGGCCGTGGCCTTGGCCTTGCGGAGGACGGCCTCGGGGTCGTGGTAGTTGCACACGGCGATCTCCTGGTTCTGCCGCAGCGTGCCCCGCTCAATGCGCCCGATGGCAATGCGGCCCACGAACTCGTTGTAGTCGATGGAGCTCACCAGCATCTGGAAGGGCTCGTCCACGTTGGCCTCCGGGGCGGGGATATATTCCAGAATGGTGTCGAAGAGGGGCTTCAAATCCGTGCCCTGGACGGTGGGGGAGCAGGAGGCGGTGCCGTTGCGCCCGGAGCAAAAGAGCATGGGGGAGTCCAGCTGCTCGGACGTGGCATCCAGGTCCATCAAAAGCTCCAGCACCTCGTCGATGACCTCATAGACCCGCTGGTCCGGCCGGTCGATTTTGTTGACGACGACGATGACCCGGTGCCCCAGCTCCAGGGCCCGGCTCAGCACGAAGCGGGTCTGGGGCATGGGGCCCTCGGCGGCGTCCACCAGGAGGATGACGCCGTTGACCATTTTCAAAACCCGTTCCACCTCGCCGCCGAAGTCGGCGTGGCCCGGGGTGTCCACGATGTTGATCTTGGTATCGCCGTACTGGATGGCGGTGTTCTTGGCCAGGATGGTGATGCCCCGCTCCCGCTCCAGGTCGCCGGAGTCCATGACCCGGTCCACCACCTCCTGGTTTTCCCGGTACGCGCCGCCCTGTTTCAGCATCTCGTCCACCAGCGTGGTCTTGCCATGGTCGACGTGGGCAATGATGGCAATATTTCTCAGGTGTTCATTTTGCATATTGATATCTCCTTATTCTCGAACGGCAGGATCACGAAACCCTGCCGTAAAATGGAAGACAAAATTTCACGTTTGTTTATTATATGCCAGTCCGCGCCGCTTTTCAACGGAAGAATCCACATTTTTCAGGACTTTTTCCCCAAAAATCCAAGACACCTTGGACAAGACGGCAAAAAAAGAGAGACGGCTTTCGCCGTCTCTGCCTGTCAAAAAACGAGGAAAGCCAACTCGACGGGAAGGAAGAGAGTTACGAGAGGAACCCAGGAGGGGTTCCTTTCGTTTTCAATCATAAGTTTTTCCAACCTTATTAAGGTTGGAAAAACTTGCTCAGGCTGGCGAAAAGACTTTTCACCAGCCTGAGACGGCTTTCGCCGTCTCTTTCCGGTTCATGCCGGTTTTCCCGCCGCCAGAGTTTCCTCCCGCAGCAATAAGTACTCCTCAAAGCACAGGCCGCTGTCCCGGACGTCCAGGGCCACGTCCCGGCCCACATAGCGGTAGTGCCAGGGCTCGTAGCCGATGCCGGTGATCTCGCTTTTGTCGTTGGGGTAGCGGAGGATGAATCCGTACTCCCAGCAGTGCTCCATCAGCCACTTCTGCTCCTTGGTCTGCTCCTGCTTCTTGGTCAGGGCCTGATAGGACGAGGACACGATGTCCAGCGCCAGACCCAGCTGATGCTCGCTGGTGCCGGGGCGGGCCACCCAGCGTCCGGCCTCGGCCTCGGCGGCCTTCCGGCTGTAGCCCGCGTTCCGCAGCCGGGAAATCTTGTTGTTATAAAGATAGGTCTGCTTGGCCGCCGTCCGGTAGGCGGAGCAGATTTTTGGAGAAAGCCCGTCGTCCCGGCAGGCCTGGAGCATGGCGATGAGGTCGTCATAGGCCCGCTCGTCCACCTTCATGCCGTCGGGCAGGTCCCTCAGCTTCACCTCATAGTCCTCCGGCAGCTCGTTCCAGGGGTTCACCAGCAGCAGCTGCCAATCCTCCGCCTCCGGGAAAACGGGGCCCTCCGGTGTCTTCGCCTCTTCTCCCAGATTGGGGATCACCGTCAGCTCCGGCAGCTTTTC
Source organism: uncultured Oscillibacter sp. (assembly GCF_910579365.1). Lineage (GTDB taxonomy): Bacteria > Bacillota > Clostridia > Oscillospirales > Oscillospiraceae > Oscillibacter. Next base: position 69,399 of record NZ_CAJTUX010000006.1, on the reverse strand, counting down.
CACCCCGTCCCAAGGGGCCTCCACCCGGAAATCAATGGTGGCGCCTGCTTCCCCCGGCTGCGCCTTGAACAGTCCCCGAGCCTGAGCGGCCGTTGACAACAGCAGCAGCGGCGCCAGCAGCGCTGCTGTCCGTTTCCTCCATTTCATTGGTTGCCTTTCCTTTCCGCGCCCACGATATTCTGTGGCTTTTTTTCATCATACCTCTTCCTTTTCTCAAAAACAAGTGGTATTTTATGAACAGGCGAAAATTTTTCCGGTTTTTCCGCGAAAGCGGTTCTCCGCTTTGGTCCCGCCCTCCGGTCCGGAGGAAGGACACCTACACTTTTTGTCCGTCTCTCTTTTCATTTTGCCGCCGGCGTGGTATAATCTCCTCAACGAAACAGCCGGGATGCGGCCCCAAGCGGCAGGACGCCGGAGGCGGGGCCTTTGGAAAGGATGATCGAGGATGTGCGAACAGATGGATCTGACAGAGCGGACCCTCCGCCGGGAGGAGAAGTTCCGCGGGAAGATCGTCACCGTCCATGTGGACACGGTGGAGCTGCCCAACGGCGGCACCGCCCTGCGGGAGGTGGCGGACCACCCCGGCGGCGTGGCCGTGCTGGCCCTGGACGGGGAGAATCAGGTGCTGGCGGTGACCCAGTACCGCTATCCCTTCGGCAGAACGCTTTTGGAAATCCCCGCCGGGAAGCTGGATCACCCCGGCGAGGACCCCTATGCGGCCGGCCTCCGGGAGCTGAAGGAGGAGACCGGCGCGGTGCCGGGGAAGTACGAGTCTCTGGGGCGCATCCTGCCCTCCCCGGGCTGCTATGGCGAGATCCTCCACCTCTATCTTGCCCAGGACCTCCGGATGGAGGAACAGCGCCTGGACGAGGACGAATTTTTGAATGTGGAGCGGATTCCCTTCGACGAGATGGTCCGCCGCTGCCTGAGCGGAGAGATCGAGGACGCCAAAACCGTGGCCGCCGTCCTGAAGGCGAAGATTCTGCTGGAGCTGTAATGCCGCCGGAGGACTCCGGCGCGTGAGTTTGGAGGTCAACTATGACGGAGGAAAAGACCGTTCTGATCGTAGAGGACGAGAAGAACATTGTGGACATTCTGCGCTTCAACCTGGAGCGGAAGGGCTACCGGACGCTGGAGGCCTATGACGGCGAGGAGGGCCTTCGAAAAGCCCGGGAGGAAAAACCGGACCTGATTCTGCTGGACATCATGCTGCCGAAGATGATCGGCTTCGACGTGTGCGAGGCCCTGCGCAGGGAGGGGGACAGCGTGCCCATCCTCCTCCTCACCGCCCGGGAGGAGGAGGACGACAAGGTCCGGGGTCTGGAAATCGGGGCGGACGACTATATCACCAAGCCCTTTTCCATGCGGGAGGTCATTGCCCGGGTGGAGGCGAACATCCGCCGCACGGCCATGACGGCCCCCTCCGGAGCCGCGGCGGCGGACAGCGCCATGCCCGTGGCAGGGGACCTGGCCATCAACACGGACAGCCACCAGGTGTTCCGGGCGGGGAAGGCCATTGACCTGACCCAGCGGGAGTATGAGCTGCTGACGTTCCTGGCCAGCCATCCCAACAAGGTCTATTCCCGGGTGGACCTGATGGAGCAGGTATGGAATTATGGGTATGTAGGGGACGACGTACGGACGGTAGACGTGACGGTCCGGCGTCTCCGGGAGAAGATCGAGGAGAACCCGGCGTCGCCGGTGTATATCCTCACCCGCCGGGGCGCAGGGTACTATTTCGCGGTGAATTGAAATTAGGGGCGGGCAGCGGATTGCCGCCCCCGCGGGGCGGGAACCGTCCAACATCCCAGCCGCAAAAGCCGCCAAGGCAGCGGCAGCAAAAAGAGAAACGGGTCTATTCAGCCAGGGACAAAACTCCCGCCCGCACTGCGCCGCGGGCACAGGTATTCGCACCTGAGAACCCGCCCCAGGCGCGCCCTTCGTCCCCCGTAAAAAGCGCTTTTTCTCTTTTGGACCGTGCACGGCCCGTTTTCTCTTTTTGGCGCAACCAAAAAGAGAAAATGGGGGGTGCAAAGGACCAGCTATCTTCATAGCTGAATCCCCCCGCCCGTCAGGGCAAGCCCCCCCTCTCCAGGGGAAAAAGAAGGTGTTTTCACGATGTTCCGAAGCCTCCACATGAAGCTGACGCTTATCCTATTATTGTTAATCACCTCCCTCATGGCCGTGGTGGGGGCCTTCCTGACCATCAACGTCTCCAGCTTCTTCACCAGTACTTTCTACCAGCAGATTGACAGCGTCTTTGGCGCGGACCAGCGGGAGTTTGTCTCCTCTCTCCGGGGCGAGGCCGCCCAGGAGGACGGGGCCACCCGCATCCGGGACATGCTGGACGTCACCGCCGGAAAGCTGGGCATCGACTACCGCACCCGGAACTACTTCGTCCTGGACGGGGAGACCGGCGCGTATCTCAACGGCTCCGCCGACGAGAGCGCCATGCCCAGGGAGCAGAGCCCCAACCTCCTCACCGCCCGCAACGCCGTGCTCCGCCGCGACGAGACCGGCATCGGCGATGTCAGCGACATCACCGCCGACTATATGGACGCCGCCATCCCCATCTTCGGCGGGGACAACGCCTTCATCATCTATATCCTGGACAACCGGGACACCGTCTCCGGTTTGAACGAGCAGCTCTTCGTCATCATCATGCAGGCCCTGGTCATCGGCCTTCTGATCTCCGTGCTCTTGAGCTTCCTCCTCTCCAAGACCATGGTGGGCCCCATCGAAAAGCTCACCGCCGGGGCGGAGAAAATGGCCGCGGGCAACTTCGGCAGCGCCCTGCCCGTGGAATCCACCGACGAGATCGGCATCCTCACCGGCACCTTTAACGAGATGGCCGGGGTCCTCCAGTCCACCCTGGCCGCCGTGGAGAACGAGCGGAACAAGCTGGACACTCTCTTCCTCCACATGACCGACGGCGTGGTTGCCTTCTCCCACGACGGGAAGCTCATCCACTGCAACCCCGCCGCCAACGACATGCTTCAGCGCGTCGTGGGCCCGGCGTGTACCTACGACCAGCTCTTTGGCGAAGTTTATCCCTTTCAGGAGATGCTGGCCCTCCAGCGCCCCAACTTCGCCGAGGGGCAGATGGAGGTGGGGGAGAAGACGCTGGAGGTCTATCTCGCCCCCTTCTCCGACCGGGAGCGGGGCGGCGTGCTCATCGTTCTCCACGACGTGACGGAGCAGCACCGCAACGAGGAGCGGCGGAAGGAATTCGTGGCCAACGTCTCCCACGAGCTCCGGACCCCCCTCACCAACGTCCGCACCTACGCCGAGACCCTGCGGGACGCGGAGGGAGACATCCCCCAGTCCACCGCCAACGGCTTTCTGGACATCATCATCACCGAGACCGACCGGATGACCCACATTGTGCAGGACCTTCTCACCCTCTCCCGGCTGGACCGGGGAGACGCGGAGCTGGTCCTCTCCCGCTTCCCCTTCGCCGAGTCCATTCAAAGCGTGGTCCGCTCCAGCGCGCTGAACGCCCGCCAGCGGGGCCATCAGTTCACCTGCGGGGACCTGAGCCATCTGCCCCTCATCGTGGGGGACCGGAGCCGCCTGGAACAGGTGATGATGAACATCATCGGCAACGCCATCAAGTACACCCCCGACGGCGGGGAGATTCGGGTCCTGGCCGGCTGCGAGGAGGACACGGTCTGGATGGAGGTCTGGGACAACGGCATTGGCATCCCCGAAAAGGACCGGGAGCGGATTTTCGAGCGGTTCTACCGGGTGGACAAGGCCCGGTCCCGGGAGTCCGGAGGCACGGGCCTGGGCCTCTCCATTGCCCGGGAGATCGTCCAGCGGCACCACGGCGTCATCGCCCTGGTTCCCCACCAGGGGCCGGGCACCACGATCCGCATGACCCTGCCCATCGCCCAGGGCCGGGGACAGCCAATGGAGGACTGAGCCATGGAGGAACAGCGGCGCAACCGCCGGAATGTTGTGCAGAATCTCATCATCACCCTGCTCTCCCTCTCGGCCCTGGCCCTCTTCACCCAGACCCAGCTCTACAGCCTGGACCTGGCCGCCGGGTATGAGGAGGCCGCCGGACCCAGCCAGACCCTCGGCGCCGCTCTGGCGGGGGAGCCCCTGGCCGCCCCGGTGCGGGCCGCCGTTACCGGCCCCTACGGGCGGTACGGCAGCGTCGCCCTCACCACCGGGGACGACGCCTTCGCCGACCCCCTGGGCCGCCGCCTGCTGGAGGCCCTGGGCTCCGCCAGGGACTATACCGCCTGCGCCCCGCAGGACTTTCTTCAGGCGCTGAAGGGCCCGTCCCTCTATTACGATTTTCTCGAGCCCCTGCCTCTGTCCGTTCTGGCGGCGCTGCTGGGAGGCGGGGAGGACGTCTCCCCCAGAGAGGACCTCGCCGCCCGCCGCCTCCTCATCGCCCCCCAGCAAAGCGGCACGGCCCTTTACCTCTGGGACGGGGCCTCCGTCTGCTTCCGGGCCGCCACCGCCGTTTCCGCCGACAGTCTCAACCAGGTCATCAGCCGCTATGAGCTGGGAAACGCCCTCTTCGCCATGGACGGCGCCGACGGCGGGGAAGAGGCCCTGGACCCCTGTTCCCTGCTGCCGAGCGAGTCCCCGGCCCTCCCCGTCTTTACCCTGGGGGACCCCCTGTCCGGAAAGGACCGGCTGCTCTCCGCCCTGGGCTTCAACCCCCGCAGCCGGACGCGGCACACCCAGTCCAACGGTACGGAGCTCATCATGGACGGAGACCGGACCCTCCGCATCCAGCCGGACAACAGCGTCCTCTTCCAGAGCGGGCAGGAACCCCGCTTCCGCGTGGAGGCCGCCGGAGAGCTGCCCACCGCCCGGGAGGCGGCCCTGGGGGCCGGAAGCCTGGTGGACGGGCTGCTGTCCGCCGTCTCCGGCGAGGCCCGCCCCTATCTCCAGAGCATCCGCCGCACCGGCAGCGTCACCGTGCTCCGCTACGGCTATCAGGCGGGGGGCGTGCCCATCCGCTTCCAGGACGGGGGCTTCGCCGCGGAGGTCACCCTCACCGGCGCCGCCGTCACCTCCCTGACCCTGCGCTTCCGCCAGTACCTTTTGTCGGAGGAAACCTCTCTCCTTCTGCCCCTGCCCCAGGCCCTGGCCGTGGCCGCCGCCGGTCCGGGGAAGGAGCTGTCCATCGGCTATGTGGAGCGGGGCGGGGAGTGCCAGGCCTGCTGGCTCTCGGACTAACGAAAAGGAGTTCCCCACATGGACCGCTGCCGCTTGAAAAACATCATCATCTTCATCCTCGTCCTGGTGAACGGATTCCTTCTGGTCTCCCTGGCCCAGCGCCGCGCCGCCCAGCAGGACGCCTTCCGCCGCACGGCGGAGCAGCTGGTGGACCTCTACGCGGCGGACGGGATGGCCCTGGACCCCCATGCCATCTCCCGGGATACGCCCCCCGGCGGCGTGGTCCTCACCCGGGACGGGGCGCTGGAGGAGCAGGCCGCCTCCTTCCTCCTGGGCGAGAATCTCTCCTCCACCGACCAGGGCGGCGGCATCCACCACTACACCGGCGCGGCGGGGGAGGCTTTCTTCCGTTCCAGCAGCGGGTTTGAGGCGTCGGGCGTCCTGGCTCAGAGCGGGGCGGAGGACTTCTGCCGGGACTTCTGCCGGACCTTTTCCTACGACGCGCCGGACATCCGCCTGGACGGGGAGGGAAACGGCGTCTTTACCGCCGCCGCCGTCCACGCCCGGCTTCCGGTCTTCAACTGCACCGTCACCTTCACCATAGAGGGCGGCGTTCTCACCGCCGTCAGCGGCACGCTGCTGCCCAAGACCGGCGCGCCCTCCGGAGGGGGGGAGACGCCGCTCTCCGCCGCCGGGGCCCTGACGGCTTTCCAGCGGATGCGGCGGGAAAACGCGGTGGTGGCCTCCAGCGTGACGGACACCCGCCTGTGCTATGAGCTTCAGACCAGCGGCACGTCCATGTCCCTGTCCCCCGTCTGGCAGATCGTCACCGACACGGAAGATTACTACGTCAACTGCCACACCGGCGCGGTCAGCGCCGGAGGACCGGTCCGGAGCCGGGAGGGGGCCTCGTAAGCAGTAACGTTTTCCAGCGCGCCAAAACGCCTTTTCGACGGGCCGCAAACGGCATTTTCGACAAAACATTATGTAAAAACACGGAAGGAAAGGTTTGCAATTTCCCGCCGCCTGTGCTATGATAACAAAGTCTATATAGAAGATTCTGCCTTTTCTGCCGCAGGCCTCGTATGAAGCGCCGCCAGACGGGCAAACTGTTTTGTGAAATCTACCGGACCGCCGTCAAGGCGGAAAGCCGCTTGAAGAGAGGGTCAAAAACTTGACAAAATATATCATTCAGGGCGGAACGCCCCTGTTTGGAGAAGTTGAAATCAGCGGCGCGAAAAACGCCGCCGTGGCCATCATTCCCGCCGCTCTGCTGGTGGACGGGGTGTGCCGCATTGAGAACATCCCCCAGATTTCCGACGTGACGCTGTGCCTCCATATTTTAGAGCAGCTGGGCGCAGGCGTCCGCTCCGTTGACCGGCACACCGTGGAGGTGGACTGCCGCCACATTCACTCCACCCGCACGCCCTACGATCTGGCCCGCCGCATCCGGGCCTCCACCTATTTCATCGGGGCCCTTCTGGGCCGCTTCGGCCAGGCGGAGGTGGCTTTGCCCGGCGGGTGCAACTTCGGCGGCGTCCGCCCCATCGACCAGCATATGAAGGGCTTCAACGCCCTGGGAGCCACCGTGATGGTGGAGGGCGGCTTCATCCGCGCCACCGCCGGAGACGCGGGACTGAAAGGCACCAGCATCTATCTGGACGTGGTCTCCGTGGGAGCCACCATGAACATCATGATGGCCGCCGTCATGGCGGAGGGGCGCACGGTCATTGAAAACGCCGCCAAGGAGCCCCACATCGTGGACCTGGCCAACTTCCTCAACTCCATGGGGGCCAACATCCGGGGCGCGGGCACGGACACCATCAAAATCCGGGGCGTGGACCGGCTCCGGGGCGGCAGCTATGCCATCATTCCCGACCAGATCGAGGCGGGCACCTACATGGCCGCCGCCGCCGCCGCAGGCGGACAGATTCTGGTGAAGAACATCATTCCCAAACACATGGACTGCATCACCGCCAAGCTCCAGGAGTGCGGCGTGGAGGTGGAGGAGCACGAGGACACCCTTCTGGTCCGCCGGAACGGGCCTCTGCGCAGGGCCAACATCAAGACGCTGCCCTACCCCGGCTTCCCCACGGACATGCAGCCCCAGATCACCACGGTCCTCTCTCTGGCCCAGGGCATCTCCCTGGTAACGGAGAGCGTGTGGAGCAGCCGCTACCGCTATGTGGACGAGCTTCGCCGCATGGGGGCCAACATCCAGGTGGACGACAAGACCGCCGTGGTGGAGGGTGTGGACCATCTGGTGGGCGCGCCCATTCAGGCCTCGGACCTCCGGGCGGGGGCCGCGCTGGTTATCGCCGCCCTGGCCGCCAAGGGGCAGAGCGAAATCAGCTGCATTCATTACATTGAACGGGGCTATGAGAATCTGGTAGAGAAGCTCCAGGGCCTGGGGGCCAACATCCAGGCTGTGGAGGAGTGCGACGAGCGCCAGCGGCTTCGGCTGGGTTAAATTGGAAATTGTCCGGGGGACGGGAGGGATTTCCGTCTCCCGGTTTTCGTTGAGAAGGGAGAGCGCCATGAGGGACTTGACATCCATGCGGAACATCGGGCCGGAAATGGCCCGGAAGCTGACGGCGGCGGGGATCGCCTCCCCGGAGGACCTGGCCGGGGAGGGGGCCAAGCAGGCGTTTTTCAAGCTGAAGACCCTCTATCCCAACGTGTGCCTGGTGCATCTCTACGCTCTGGAGGGCGCGGTGCGGGATGTGGATTTCAACGCCCTGCCCGAGGAGGTAAAGGCGGACCTGAAGGCGTTCAGCGACGTTCTGAGCGGCAAAGGAGGGACCGGGACTTGACCACCGTACATACCCTCGCCAGCGGTTCCTCCGGGAACGCGCTGGTGCTGAACGGGAGCGGAAGCCGGGTGCTGGTGGACGCGGGCATCTCCTGCCGCCGGATTGCTCAGAGCCTGACGGCCTTGGGACTGGAGCTCCGGGACCTGGACGCCATTCTCATCACCCACACCCACAGCGACCACATCTCCGGCCTCCAGACCCTGCTGAAACGGACGGACTGCCCCGTTTACGCCGCGCCGGCGGCGGGGCGGGACCTGCTGCGCCGCCTGGTGCTTTTGGCCGGCCGCCTCCGGGACGCGGAGGGGACCTTTTCCGTCAGGGACTGTGCCGTCACCGCCTTTCCCACCTCCCACGATTCCCCCGGCTCCTGCGGCTTCCGGTTTGACACGCCGGACGGGTCCTTCGGCCTGCTGACGGACAGCGGCGTGGTGACGCCAGAGGCGGAGGCCGTCCTTCCCGGCGTGGCCCTGGCGGTGCTGGAGGCCAACCACGACGTGGAGACCCTGCGCAGCGGCCCGTATCCCTACTATCTGAAACGGCGCATCCTGGGCCCGGAGGGCCACCTGAAAAACGAGGATGCCGCCGCCTTCGCCGTCACCCTGGCAAGAGCCGGGGCCCGGGAAATCGTCCTGGCCCACCTGAGCCGGGAGAACAACACCCCCGCCATGGCCCTTCGGGCGGCGGAGACGGCTCTGCGCGCCGCAGGTCTCAGCCCCCGGCTCTCCGCCGCGCCCAGGGACTGCCTCAGCGGGGCCTATGTGCTGGAGGGAGGCGCGGTATGCAGCGGATAACCCTGTTGTGTGTCGGAAAGCTGAAGGAGAAGTTCTACGCCGAGGCGGCGGCGGAGTACGCCAAGCGCCTGAGCCGGTACTGCAAGTTGGAGATCGTGGAGCTGCCGGAAGAACGTTTGCCGGAGCATCCCTCCCAGGCGCAGATCGACGCCGCCCTGCGGAAGGAGGCGGCGTCCATCCAGGGAAAGCTGCCGCCCTCCTCCCGTCTTGTCGCCCTGTGCGTAGAGGGGCGGCTGCGCTCCAGCGAGGAGCTGGCCCAAACCATGGCGGCCTGGGCCGCAGGGGCGGAGCAGGGTCTGGAGAAGCGGCTGGTGTTTTTGATCGGGGGCTCCTTCGGCCTCCACGAGTCCATCAAGGCGGAGGCGTGGACGAAGCTCTCCATGTCCCCCATGACCTTCCCCCATCATCTGGCCCGGGTGATGCTGCTGGAGCAGATCTACCGGGCCTGCCAGATCAACGCGGGGACGAGGTACCACAAGTGACGGAACGGGCCCTCAGACGATAAATCCCCCGTCGGCGGCGAGTACCTGCCCGGTGATAAACCCCGCCCGCTCCGAGGCCAGGAAGGCCACGGCCTGGGCAATGTCCTCCGGCCTCCCCAGCCGGCCCAGGGGCGTCTCCTCCACCAGCATGGTCCGGGTCTCCTCCCCCAGGACCCGGACCATGTCCGTCTCCACGCACCCCGGCGCCACGCAGTTCACCCGAATGCCGGAGGGAGCCAGCTCCAGGGCCAGGGAGCGGGTCAGGCCGATGATTCCGGCCTTGGTGCAGGCGTAGGCCGTCTCGCAGCTGCCCCCCCGGAGCCCCCAGATGGAGGAGATGTTGACGATGCAGCCCCGCTTCTCCTCCAGCATGTGGGGGAGGACCGCCTGCACGGCGTTTCGGGGCCCGGTGAGGTTTACTGCCAGGAGGCGGTTCCAGAGCAGGTCGTCCATGTCCTGAAAAAGGCCCTGGTGGGAGATGCCGGCGTTGTTCACCAGAAGCTCCACGGGACCCAGGGTCTCCGATGCCGCCCGGACCATGGCTTCCACCGCTTTCCGGTCCGCCACGTCGGCCTGTACGGCCATGGCCGCCAGCCCCTGGGACCGGAGGTCCCGCACCAGGCTCTCGGCGGCGTCCCGGCGCTCCAGGTAGTTGATGCAGACGGGCCAGCCCTCCCGGGCCAGAGCGGCGGCAGCGGCCCGGCCAATCCCCCGGGAAGCCCCGGTGACCAAGGCGGATTTTCTCATAAAATCAGCTCCTTTTCCCTTCGATGGAGGCAGTATAGCAAAAAAAAAAGAAAAACGCAAGAAAGGGCTTGACAAATGGGAAAACTTCGTGTATCTTATATATGTTCGCTTCGGACGATTAGCTCAGCTGGCTAGAGCACCTGCTTGACGTGCAGGGGGTCACAGGTTCGAGTCCTGTATCGTCCACCAGGAAAACCCCAGAGTCATAACGGCTCTGGGGTTTTGCTTTTTGCTTGACTCGGTTTGTTAATAACGTGTAAGTAACCGTTACCTCAATTCAGTCCGTCTCCAGGCAGTCTATAGACGGTTCCTGGTGCTTCAGCTGGATTACGCCGGTCATGACCGCCCTTCTGACGGCCGCGTCCACGCTATCTACGTGGCCGTTCTCATATTCTGCGGTTTTATAGCAATCCTCAGAAATACTGACGGCGTTCGGCAGATCCAGGCAGCACATCACCGCGTCTTCCTCCTTGACGGGCGTCAGCCCGCCTGCGTCGTCATCCTTGTGCTGTACCGCCTGGATCCGCCTCCTTTGCTGTCATTATTTTTGAGGATTGCTATAATCTCAGTATCCGCAAGCTCTTTTCGGTATCTGGACATGAAAAAACGCCGCAGACTTTTTTCAAAATCCGCGGCGTTCGCCGGGGCGCAAAAGCGGGCGGCGCCTTGCTGGAATCGCCCGCTTTCTGTGCTGTCGTTCACTTGTTCGTGCTGCCTTGGCTGCCGTCCGCTTTTGTTTGTCTGGTTTACGCAATCCTCGCCAGCCACTTCAAGTCATAGGGCTCAAAGACCACCTTCGCATAGGCCTCCACGTCCAGGGGCGTGCCGTCCCAGTCGCCGTGGATGTCCCCGTTCTGCTTGATGAGAATATCATAGAGGATATCATAGGTCACGCCGTCCGCCGGGTCCGTCTCCACAATGGTGGAGTAGGGAAGGGTTTTGTGATAGGTCAGCTCAAGCCCCTGATAGTCGAAGTGGAACCCGCAGCGCATCCGGCAGCCGTCCAGGCCGGTGTACCGGGCGATTTTCTTCAGGTCCTGGAGGATTTTGTCCCCCTCCTCCTCATAGAGATTCTCCGGCGTGGTGGCGGTGTAGTCAAACCGGAACTGGATGGAGGCCCCGGGGACCTTCTTAAAGCGGTCCAGGTAGGGAACCAGGTCCTTGGCAGGATAGTCCTTATAGAGCACGCAGTTCACCCGGAAGGGCACCGGAAGCCGGGCAAGCAGAGCGTCGTTGGACTCCACCACATACTTCTGCATGTGCCGGGAGACGTTGATGCAGGTAATTTTATGCTTGTTCTTCTCCGCGAAGGCCAGGATGTCCTCCTCCGTCTGGAACTCGGAGACGGGGAGGGTGGTGTTGATATAGACCTTATGGGTGGTGGGAATCTCGTCCAGCATGGACTGGAGGACCTGAAGGTCCGCGAAGGGTTCCCCGCCGGTGAACACGAAATCGCAGTAGGGCGTGATGGCGTCCATCCGGCGGATGCTGGCGCGGATTTTCTCGGCGGAGAAGCCAGTCAGGTCCGCGTACTCGCCTTTGTTGATGCAGAAGGGGCAGTGATTCTTGCAGTCATAGGGGACGAACACCGTCACCGTCGCGCCGCCTTCCCGCGTCTTGTAGGGATGCTTCATAACGTCGTCTCGCCTTTCCGTTTATAGTGGTGATGGCACGGCGGAATGCGCCGTACGCAAATTCCTATTTTAAAGGATTTTTCCCGGAAGGTCAAGAGCAATTCAGAAATTTGCCGCCAAAAAATCTGTGCGCCCAGCGGTTTCCGCGTTTACCAATCATGCCGGTGCGTGTAAAGGCCGACCTTGTCAAACGCACTTATGATTTCATCAATCCGGTAGAAGCACTCAGGGTCTCCCAAGTCGTCGCTGTTCAGAACGTCTCTGATCTTACAAATCACCTTCAGCGCTTCGGACTCCACGATGGGGGACAGCTCATATGGCTTGAACTTGTCAACATAGTCCAGCACTACACGTCCGATTGCTTGTTCGTACATGCTTCTTGAATACTCAAAGCCCATTTCGTCGATCATATAAATCACCTTTCATACACAAACATTCATCAATTATTGTTGGTATTACTTTGATTGTAATTCCATATACTTATTTTGTCAATCATAATCGTTGGTGATTTTTAATTATGGGTATTTTACAGGAACGGCTGAAGCAGTGCCGGAAGGAAATGGGACTTCCGCAAATCAAAGTTGCGATTTACTGCGATATTACCGAAAGAGCATACCAAAACTATGAGTTGGGTAACCGTGAACCCAAATTGAATATTATCATCCGAATCGCGCAGTTCTATAAGGTGTCTATTGATTATTTGGTGGGTCTGACCGACGACCCGACGCCGTATCCAAGGGCGCAAAACCAGAAAGCTCCCCTGTAAGCGCTGCCCGGACAGTCTGACTGGCTATAAAAAGGGACCGCAGAAATGCGGTCCTTTCTCATAGGTTGCTTCTTTAACAGACGTCCCATTTCCCTGCATCCCAAATTGCCCGAGACAATAACAATGGGAAAGCCGGGGCGGCAAAAAATTTCGCGGCGGGCGAAACCATTTGCCGCTGTCTGCCGTCTAAATGGGCAGAAGAGGAAAAGGAGGTTTTCCTGATGAAGACGCTGAAACGCGTATCCGTCCTGGTTCTGGCGCTGCTGTGCCTCGCCGGCTGCGGCGGAAGCGGAAGCCTGAGCGAGACCGTGAAGCCCGCTTCCGTGGAGGTCCCCGAGAAACTGGAGGAGGGGGACGCCGCTGCTCTGGCGGGGTTCTCCCTGGCGCTGCTGCGGGAGAACTGGACGGGGGAGAATATTCTGCTCTCGCCCCTGTCGGTCCTCTCCGCCCTGGGCATGACCGCCAACGGGGCCCGGGGAGAGACCCTGGCGCAAATGGAAACCGCGCTGGGCCTGCCGGTGGAGAGGCTGAACGGGGCCCTTGCCGCCTGGGCGGCGGATTTGCCGAAGGAGAAGCCCTGCCGGGTGGACCTGGCCAACGCCCTCTGGCTCCGGGACGACGGGACGCTCGAGGCGGACCGGGAATTCCTGGCCGCAGCGGCAGGGTGGTACAAGGCGGAGGTCTTCCCCTCCCGGTTTGACGCCGCCGCCGTCAAGGAAATCAACGGTTGGGTGGAGAAGAACACCCACGGAATGATCGACGGCATCGTGGAGGAATTTTCCGACACGGCGATGCTGTGCCTTGTCAACGCCCTGGCCCTGGAGGCGGAGTGGGAGACGGTCTATCGGGAGGACCAGGTTTGGGAGAATCGGGTTTTCACCGCGGAGGACGGCCGGAAGCAGTCCGCGACGCTGATGTCCTCCAGCGAGTGGTCCTATCTGGAGGACGCGGGGGCCCAGGGCTTCCAAAAGCCCTACGCCGGCGGGCGGTGGGCCTTCGCCGCCCTGCTGCCGGAGGAGGGCGTGGAGCTGGAGACTTATCTCGCCTCCCTGACCGGGGAGCGGCTTTACGCGGTGCTGGCAGGAGCGGAGGAGCGGGAGGTCTACGCCGCTGTCCCGCGGTTTTCCTGCGAATACGGCGCGGAGCTGAACGACAGTTTGCGGGCCATGGGGATAACCGCCGCCTTTGAGGCGGGGGAGGCGGACTTCTCCGGCATGGGGCAGTCGTCCCTGGGGCCGCTGTACATCAGCCAGGTGCTCCACAAAACCCGCATCGCCGTGGACGAGAAGGGGACCGAGGCCGGGGCCGCCACGGCGGTAATCATGGACGCCGGCGGCACGATGGTGGAAGACCCCGTGCCGGTGGTGCATCTGGACCGGCCCTTCCTGTACATGCTGGTGGACCGGGAGACAAATCTGCCCGCGTTCATCGGGGCGGTGACCAGCATGGAGTGAGGAAAGCGGGGACGGCTGAGCCGTCCCCGCTTCGCGCTTATTTCAGGAAAATCCGCTTTCCGCCCCGGTACTCCCGGACCGTGCCCAGCCGCTGGGCGCTGGGAACCGCGCCCTTCAGCTCCTGGAACAGCGCCTCCGCGTCCTCCGGGTCCACCGCCATCAGCAGTCCGCCGGAGGTCTGGGGGTCATAGAGAAGGTCCTGCTGCCAGAGCTCCGCCGTTCCCGGGTCCACGGAGCTCTCGGCAAAGGCGCGGTTGCGATACATGCCCTCGGGCAGGACGCCCATCTTCGCCAGCTCCGCAGCCTCCGGGAAGAAGTCCACGGCTCCCACGTCGATCTCCAGCTCCACGCCGCTGCCCTGGGCCATCTCCAGGCTGTGGCCCAGGAGGCCGAAACCCGTCACGTCCGTGCAGGCGTGAACCCGGCGTCGCACCATGAGGTCCCGGGCGGCCTTGTTCAGCGTGGTCATCAGCCGGTGGGCCCGGGCCATGCTCTCCGCCGAGGCCATATCCGCCTTGGCGGCGGTGGTCAGCACGCCGGTGCCGATGGGCTTGGTGAAAAGAAGCGCGTCCCCGGGCCGCGCGCCGGAGTTGGTCAGCATCTTGTCCGGATGGACGAAGCCGGTGACGGCCAGGCCGTACTTGGGCTCGTCGTCCAGAATGCTGTGGCCCCCGGTGATGAGGGCCCCGGCCTCATACACCTTGTCATATCCCCCCCGAAGAAGCTCGTGGACCGTCTCGGGGGGCATGTCCTTGGGGACGGCCATAATGTTCAGGCACAGCTTGGGCTCGCCGCCCATGGCGTAGACGTCCGAAAGGGCGTTGGCGGCGGCGATCTGGCCGAAGAGATAGGGGTCGTCGGCGATGGGGGGGAAGAAGTCCACCGTCTGCACCAGGGCCAGCTCATCGGAGAGCTTGTAGACCGAGGCGTCGTCACTGCGGTCAAAGCCCACCAGCAGATTGGGGTCCCGGTGGACCTGAATGCCCTCCAGGAGCTGGGCCAGAGTCCCGGCCCCCACCTTCGCGCCGCAGCCGGCGCACTTGGCCAGCTTTGTCAGCTTCACTTCGTTTTCAGCCATGAAATACCCTCCTGTTTTTATACAATTCGTATTCTGTTCTAACATTTCAACAGACCGGAGAGGCACAGCAGGGCCTCCAGCACGCCGCCGCCCACGGCGAGGGCTTTGTCGCTGGCGCAGTAGCAGTGCTCGATTTTACAGCGGGGGTCGATGTCCCCGGACTTCATGCCCCGATGGACCGGGGTTCCCTCCGGCAGGATGCCCCGGAGCACGCCGTCCAGGGTGCAGCGCATGGGAACGCCGTCCACCTCGCCGGCGGCGTCCCCCGTCTTCACCTGAGCGCCGATGTCCAGAAGCTGGTGAAAGACCCCGTCCGCCGGGGCCCGGAGGACCCGCTCCCCGGCGAAGCCGCCGATGAGACCGGGGATGCCGGTGTTGGGCTGGGCGCTGCCCTGGTAGAGGGCCCGGCCCAGATAGTGGCCCCGCATGGTCTCCACCACGGCGTGGCAGTCCACTCCCGCCGTGAAGCCGGGGCCCACGCCGATGACCACCGGAGCGTCGGTAATTCTCGTGCCCAGGTTCCGCTTGGCGAGGATGGCGTCCACCACCGCGCCGGGCATCAAGGCGGGGATGCAGGCCCCCTGGGGGTCCGCCAGCACCGGGATGACGCCGCCGCGCAGCAGCTCCAGGGCCTGGACAGGGGACTCCGCCCGCCGGGCGGTCACGTCCTCCACCGTTGCCTCCCCGTGGACGATGGCCTGGGAGAAGGCCACGGTCCGCCGGATGGCGGTGGGCTGCTCCAGGTCGGTCATGACCACCCGGATTCCCGCCCGCCAGAGGCGGAGGGCCACGCCGGTAGCCAGGTCCCCGGCCCCGCGAATAACCGCTAACATGGACAAAACTCCTTTCTTTGCAGCGCCCCCGCCGCCGTGGGGCAGGGCAGCAGCGCCGCCAGGGCGGCGGCCTGTGCGCGGGCCTCCGCCGTCTCGGTTTGATTGATGAAAACCCGGGAATGGAGGGCCTCCGCCAGCAGCACCGCCGCCTCCGTCTCCGGAGAGGCCGGCGCGCTCTCGCCGGTTCCGGCCAGCCGGGCGTACAGGCCGGGACGGTGGGCGGCCCGGGCGATGGGCAGGCCGAAGCCGGAGGCCCCCACGACGCAGACGGTCTGATTGGCCTCGGGGGGAATCACCGGCTCGTGGGGGGCGTGGGCCTTGAGGGGGCGGCCCGCCGACCCGTCGGCCTCCGCCAGCACATAGTCCGCCAGCGCCGCCAGCCTGTCCATGGGGATGCCGGGGGCGGTGAGCTTCCCCGTGCCGGGGACCGGGGTCCCGGCGCAGAGGAGGCGGCGGGACGCCAGCGCCTTCTCCAGGGCCTCCTCGGAAGGATCCGTGCGGTTTTCCAGGTCCGGAAAGGGAAAAATCTTCGTGGTGGCGCAGAGGAGGACCCGGGCGCCCTTGGCCGCCAGCTCCTCCCCCAAGATTCGCAGCAAGGTGGTTTTTCCGCCGCCGCCGATGACGGCGGTGACGCCGGGACGGATGTCCAGCAGTTCGGCCAGGCCCATGGCGGCTCCTCCCATTCGTTGTTCTTTTCATAGGATAACATTCTCCGGCCCCGCCGTCAAGGGCGGCTTGACAGGGGCGGCGGAAGCGGCTATGATGGAGCGGCAGAAAAACGCGAAGGAGGAATCTGCCGTGTATGACGAGCTGACGGCCGTGGATATCAGGAAGATGCGGGAGGAGCTGGACCACCGGGTCCGGGTCCTGCGGCCCCAATTGATTGAGGAGGTCCAGACCGCCCGGGCCTTTGGGGACCTCAGCGAGAATTTTGAGTACAAGTGCGCCAAGCAGGCCAAGAACCGCAACGACAGCCGCATCCGGTATCTGGAGCGGATGATCCGCACGGCGAAGGTTATCGAGGTCCAGGGAACGGAGGACGCCGTGGGCCTCTTTGACCGGGTGACGATTTACAACGAGATGGCGAAACGGGAGATGGACGTCCGCATTGTGACGACCCTCCGGCAGGACGCCCTGAAGGGGCTGGTGAGCAAGGAGTCCCCGGTGGGAAAGGCGCTCTTGGGCAAACGGGTGGGGGACCGGGTCCAGGTGGAGGTCAGTTCCAGCGTGAAGTATTTCGTGGAGGTCCGAAAGATCGAGAAGGGCGAGGACGACGAGAGTCTGGACATCAGCGCCTATTGAGGGGCCTTGTCCCGCGCCGTATTGCGGGAGCGTGGGGCTGAGCGCTTCGGAAACGCATACGCGAAAAGCGCTTCCCGCCTTTGACGGCGGGGCTTCTTTTCCCTCTTCCTATTTCCGCCGGGCCGCCGAGGAGCCGACGCCCAGCTCCAGACGGTATTTGGTCACTGTCCGCCGGGCCACGAAGATGCCCCGGTCCGCCAGGAGGCGGCAGAGGTCCTGGTCGCTGAAGGGGCGGCGGGGGTCCTCCTCCCGGAAGAGGGCCAGAAGGGTCTGCTTCACCGCCTGACGGGAAACGCCGCCTCCCACCGGCAGACTGAAAAAGTACCGCAGCGGGTAGGTGCCCTGGCGGCACTGCAAGTACTTTCCCCGGATGGCACGGGAGACCGTGGAGGGATGGAGCTCCAGCTTCTCCGCCAGGGCGGAGAGGGTCATGGGAGTCAGCTCCCCTGTCTCCCCGGCGAAGAAGGGGCGCTGTGCCTCCAGCGCGGCCTCCGCGCAGCGGCGGAGGGTGCCGCCCCGGCGCTCCAGACTGTCCAGCAGCCATTTGGCCTGGCGGAGTTTCTGGCGGAGGTAGTCCCGGGTCTCCGGGTCGCCGGAGCTTTTCAGCAGGCGGAGGTAGTAGTCGTTGACGGAGATGCGGGGCAGGTAGTACTCGTTCAGCACCACCCGCAGCTCCCCCTCCAGCTGGGCGACAAAGACGTCCGGCCGGATGCACACGGCGGGACCGGCGGGAAGGAAGGCCCGGCCGGGATGGGGCTCCAGAGAGGAGATGACCCGCTCCGCCGCCCGGATGGCCTCCGCCGTGGTTCCCAGCTTCTGGGCGATGGCGGCGTAGTGCTTCCGCCCCAGCTCCGGGAGGAAGCGGGCGGCGAGGTCCATGGCCAGGGGGTCCGCCCCCTCCCGGCGGCTGAGCTGAAGGAGCAGGCACTCGGACAGGGACCGGGCCCCCACTCCCGGGGGGTCCAGGCTCTGGAGGGTTTCCAGGGCCTGATCCGTCAGGGCCTGGGGGATGTTCAGCTCCGTCAGGCCGTCCAGGTCCTCCTGGGCCAGGTAGCCGTCCTCGTCCACCAGCTCCGCCAGATAATCGCAGAGGGCCTTCAGGGGCTTTGGCAGCCGGAGGCGGTGCAGCTGGTCCCGGAGAAAGGCGGCAAGGCTCTCCATCCCGCTGTCCGCCGCCCCGCGTTCCAGGGCGGTCTCCTCGTGGGTGAAGGTGGCCCGGTTCCCCAGAGCGCCGTCCACCCAGCTGGCCTGCCGGCGGAGCTCGTCATAGGCCCGCTCCGGCGGGTCGGACTGGTCCAGGAGGGGGTTTTCCTCCGCCATCCGGCCGATGTACTCCAGCAGCTCCTGGGAGGTCATCTGCAAGACTTCCATGGACTGCATCAGCTGGGGCGTCAGCTTCAGTTCCTGCCGCAGCTCGGTTTTTAATTGGACGAGACTCATGAAAGGGCCCTCCTGCGGGACCTGACCCTCCGGTCAGGCCGTTTCCCCGGCGGTGTCCGGGGGTTCATTTCACGTACTTGGCCACCTTCCGGGCCGCCGTGGCCTGGGAGATGCCCAGCTCTTTGGCCACCGCCACGGTGGTGCCCCAGCGGCGGTAGGACTCCCGGATGATCTGACCCTCGTAGGCATCCATCCGCTCCGCCAGGGTACCCTCCCGGGCGGGGGAGGGGGAGTCCTCCGCGTATTCCGCCGGGAGGTGCCGCAGGTCCAGAATGGGGTCCTGGACGGTGATGGCCAGCCGCTCCATCAGGTTTTCCAGCTGGCGGACGTTGCCCGGCCAGTCGTACCGCTCCAGAAAAGCCAGCAGACGGGGACTGAAGGCGAGGTTCTTCTCATACTCCCCGCAGAAGCGGGCCAGGAACTGGTGGGCCAGGGGGAGGATATCCTCCCGCCGCTGGCGCAGAGGCGGAATGTGAATGCGGATGACATTGAGCCGGTAGAAGAGGTCAGAGCGGAAGAGGCCCCGCTGGACGGCCTCCTCCAGATTCCGGTTGGTGGCCACCAGCAGGCGGAAGTCCAGCTCGATGCGCTTGTTGCCGGAGAGGCGCTCAATGGTTTTCTCCTGAATGAGCTGGAGGAGCTTGGACTGGATGTGGGCGGGGAGCTCGCCGATTTCGTCCAGGAAGAGGGTGCCGTTGTTGGCCAGCTCGATCTTGCCGATCTTGCCGGAGCTGGAGGCCCCGGTGAAGGCGCCCTTCTCATAGCCGAAGAGCTCCGACTCGATGAGGTTTTCGTGGAGCACGGCGCAGTTGACCTCGATGAAGGGCCCCTCGGCCCGGCTGCTCATGGCGTGAATGGCCTTGGCCACGGCGCTTTTCCCCACGCCGGTCTCTCCGGTGATGAGGATATTGGCCTTGGTGTTGGCGGTGTTCTGCATCAGCGTCCAAAGGCGCTGCATGGAGGCGCTTTTGAAGATCAGGCTGGTGGAGGTGGCCCGGGTGCGGAGCTCGGCGATCTCCTGGGTATACTGCTGGAGGGAGTCCTGGAGGTGGCGGTAGTTCCGCTGAATGGCGTTGATCTGCTCCATGGAGACCGTGTTGAAGCAGACGGCGAACTTCAGCTCGCCGCCGCGGTCGAACAGGGGGATGCCCACGGTCATGACGTTTTTGTGGGAGTGGTTGATGGTCTGGGTGGCGGTGATCTTCTTCCGCTGGCGGATGACCTCGGCGGTGACGCAGGGGGAGAAGGTGCCGTCGGCCTCCAGGTCGAAGGCGGAGCGGCCCACGATGGAGTCGTGGACGAAGCCGAAGTTCTTCTCATAGCTCTCGCTGACCCGGAGGATGATCCCCTTGGCGTCGGAGAGCATCATATCGTCGGCCAGGACCAGGTTGTTCTCGGGGCTGAGGATGTCGAAGAGGCCCCGGAGGTTGATGTCGTCGTCAAAAAGGCCGGTGAAATCGGGGGATTGCGGCATGGGGGCCTCCTTTCCGTCATGGAGTGAAATGACAGCGGGCCCGCCGGTGCTGGAGCCCGGGATTGAGTTTGTTAAGGGAATTGACCTCAAAATAGAGTTCGCCGTCCAGATACCCGGCGTTGAGCTCGGTGAAGCAGTCTCTGGCCCAGCGGCTTCTTCCGTCCAGCCAGTTCAAACAGCTCATCTCCCGCAAATCGATGACGCCGAAATAGTACTGGCAGTCCCGTCCGAAGCGGTCCATGTACCCTTTCATTTTCGGGAAGTCAGAGGTGACCCAATCGTCGCCGCCGCCGTATTTGAGCTCGATAATAGCGGCGGCGGCGGTCCGCCTGTCCCGCCAGGGGCCGGGGAGGCGCATGTCCATCTCGAAGACGGCCAGGTCTATGTATTGTTTTCGCCGGCCGGGAACGTAGAACTCCGAATAGAGATACAGGTTGTTTTCGGCGAAGAGGGGGTCCAGCCTCTGCCGCAGGTGGTGGTAAAAGCTGCATTGGATATCGGCCTCCACGATAAAGCGGCGCTGTCCAAACTCCCTGCAAATGTCGGTGAGCCAAATGTCCTTAATGGTCCGGTCGAGTTTTGACCGGACGCTCTTTTTAATCATGGAACTCCTTTCGGCGGACCCTGGGGAATGAGAGAGCTCTCACAAAGCGGCTTATCGGCAGAAGGGCGGCTCCGGGGGACGGGCGGCAGATTGCCGCCCCTGCGGGGCGGGAACCATCCGGCATCCCAGCCGCAAGAACCGCCAGAGCAGCGGCAGCGGAAAGAGAAGCGCGTCGATTCGACGCCCACCAAAACCCCCGCCCGCCAGGGCAGGAATTATCCCCACAAAGCAGACAACATCGGAATCACCTGCTTCTTTCTGGACATAATCTTGGGCAGGAACGCACAGTTCTCCTCCCCCTTGATGCCGAAGGCCTGACGAATGGTATCCTCGTCGCCGACGAACAGCAGCTGCGTTCCCTCCAGCAGCACGTCGGTGATCATCAGCACTACGGTGTTCAGCCCCCGCTTCTGGCGGGTGGCGGTCATGACCTCCAAAAACTCGTTCAGCCGGGTGAGGAGGCGGGCGGAGTCCATGGTGGTGATCTGGCTCACCGCCAGATTGTGCCCGGCGATGTGGAACTCCTTATAGTCTGTTTTCAGCATGGCCTCGGCGGTCTTGTCGTCGCCGCAGCTGGCGGAGAAGATGGCCTGCCCCAGGTCCTCCAGCCTCACGCTGGCGATGCGGGCCAGGCGGTTGGCGATGTCAATGTCCCGCTGGGTGCAGGTGGGGGATTTGAACATGACCGTGTCCGACACGATGGCCGCCGCCATGAGCCCCGCCATCTTGGCCGTGGGCATCAGCCCCTTCTCCTGATACATCTCGGCTACGATGGTGTTCGTGCTGCCCACGGCCTCGTTCCGGACATGGATGGGGTTCTTGGTCTCAATGTCCGCCAGGCGGTGGTGGTCGATGATCTCCAGAATTTCCGCCTGTTCCAAACCGGCCACGGACTGGGACTTCTCGTTGTGGTCCATCAGCACCACCCGTTTGCGCCGGGGGCGGAGAAGGTGGAAGCGGGAGAGCATGCCCACTACCTTCTCCTCCTCGTCCAAAATGGGATAGGCCCGGAAGCGGCTCTCCAGCACGGCGTCCTGCACGTCGTCGATATAGTCGTCCAGATGGAAGCAGACCAGATCGGAGCTCTTGCAGATGCGGCCGATGGGAATGGCGTGGAAGATCAGGCGCAGCGCCTGGTAGGCGTCGATGGGCGTGGAGATGACGCAGGTGTTTCCGGCATGCTCCAGCAGCTGCTGGGACACCTCGCCCTGGCAGATGATGATGCAGTCCACCTGAAGGTCCAGGGCCCGGCGGACCATATCCGGCTGGTCGCCGCAGATCACCACGCTGTCCGGACTGGAGAAGAGAAGGTTTTCCCGGCTGGCGGGCAGGGCAATCGTAACCTCGCCGGAGATGACGTCGGGCATCTCGGCGCTTTCGTTGAGGAGCTTTCCCTCCAGCACGGAGATCAGATTGTACACCGGGATGTTTTCCACCCGGGGGTTGCGGACGGTGGTGATGTCGTAGTTGGCCACGTCCCCGGCAGAGAGAGTGCCGAAGAGGGTGCCGTCCTCATTGGCCACGGGGAGAATGGAGAGGTTCCCCCCCTGCATGGTCTGCCAGCCCCGGCTGATGGTGGCGGCAGCGGAGAGGGTGGGCGGCGTGTCGTAATCCAGGTCCCGGACCTGGGTTCGGACATTGTCGATGAGCTTGGGGGGCTGGAAGCCGAAGCGGTCCAGCACGATCTGGGTCTCGTCGCTGATCTGGCCCAGGCGGGCGGCCTGATACTGGCGGCTGCCCAAGGCGTTTTTCAGCGCGGCATAGGCCATGGCGGAGACGATGGAGTCCGTGTCCGGGTTGCGGTGCCCGGTAATATAAATGGTGTCCATACAAAAGGCTCCTTCCAGGGACGCGATGTCCCGTTTTGTTCCTGGTTCCATTATGCTTCCCCGAAAGGAAAATGTCAATGTTTGCGGGGACTTTCTCCGGCGCTCCGGACCAAAATATACGGAAGATATGAGAAAAAACCCTTGCATTGGCAATTTCCCTGTGATACAATATCTCAGCATTCCGCACGGCACGCCGACCTTTCGTCTGTGCCCGGAGCCGAAAGACCCGGGTTGGCGGAGGGGATGAAGCCGCCGGAGGACCAACTAAATTGATATTGGAGGAACAAGCAACATGGCAAATTCTAGCGTCGTATCCATGAAAGCCCTGCTGGAGGCAGGCGTCCACTTCGGCCACCAGACCCGCCGGTGGAACCCCAAGATGGCTCCCTATATCTACACGGAGCGCAACGGCATCTATATCGTCGACCTCCAGAAGACCGTGCGCAAGCTGGAAGAGGCGTACAGCTTCGTCCGCCAGCTCTCTGAGAGCGGCCAGTCCCTGCTCTTCGTCGGCACCAAGAAGCAGGCCCAGGACGCCATCCGCGAGGAGGCCGGCCGCTGCGGTCAGTACTATGTCAACGCCCGGTGGCTGGGCGGCATGATGACCAACTTCAAGACCATGCGCACCCGGGTGGACCGGCTGAACCAGCTCAAGGCCATGCAGGAGGACGGCACCTTCGACATGCTGCCCAAGAAGGAAGTCATGAAGCACCTGGGCGAGATCGCCAAGCTGGAGAAGTATCTCGGCGGCGTGAAGGAGATGAAGAAGCTCCCCGGCGCCCTCTTCATCGTGGACACCCGGAAGGAGCGCAACGCCATCGCCGAGGCCCACAAGCTGGGCATCCCCGTGGTGGCCATCGCCGACACCAACTGCGACCCCGACGAGATCGATTACGTCATCCCCGGCAACGACGACGCCATCCGCGCCATCAAGCTGATCTCCTCCATCATGGCCAACGCCGTGCTGGAGGGCCGCCAGGGTGAGCAGACCGAGGAGCCCGCCGCTGAGGAAACCGCCGCTGAATAAGCGATTACAAGATATTGGAGGAACGCAACTATGGCTTTTACCGCGACTGATGTGAAGAACCTGCGCGAGATGACCGGCGTGGGTATGATGGACTGCAAGAAGGCGCTGGTGGCCTCGGACGGCGACATGGACAAGGCCGTCGAGTGGCTGCGCGAGAAGGGCATGGCCGCCTCCGTGAAGAAGGCCGGCCGCGTGGCCGCCGAGGGCATGGCGTACGCCGCCGCCATCGACGGCGTGGGCGTGGTGGTCGAGGTTAACGCCGAGACCGACTTCGTGGGCAAGAACGAGAAGTTCGTGGACTTCGTCAAGGGCGTGGCCGCCACCGTGGCCGCCCAGAATCCCGCCGACCTGGACGCGCTGATGGAGTGCAAGTACAACGGCACGGACCTGACCGTCACCCAGCAGCAGCAGGAGATGGTCCTGGTCATCGGTGAGAACATCAAGGTCCGCCGCTTCGCCCGCTTTGCCGAGGGCGTGTCCGTTCCCTACGTTCACGCCGGTGGCAAGATCGGCGTGCTGGTGAATCTGGAGACCAGCCTGGACGCCGAAAAGGTCACGGAGCTCGGCAAGAACATCGCCATGCAGATTGCCGCCCTGAACCCCCGCTTCTGGGACAAGGCCCAGGTGACCCAGGAGGTTCTGGACGAGGAGAAGAAGGTCATGCTGGCCCAGATGGAGAACGATCCCAAGATGGCCGGAAAGCCCGAGCAGGTCCGGGAGAAGATCGTCATGGGCAAGCTGAACAAGTTCTACGCCGAGAACTGCCTGCTCCAGCAGGACTCCGTCCGCGCCGACGTGTTCGAGGGTACCGTGGAAGCCTATATCGCCCACGCGGCCAAGGAGCTGGGCGGATCCATCACCTTCAAGAACGCCGTGCGCTTCGAGAAGGGCGAGGGCATCGAGAAGAAGCAGGAGAACTTCGCCGACGAGATCGCCTCTTTGGTAAAGGGATAACCGATACAGCGGCAAAGGCCCGGAGCACAGCGCTCCGGGCCTTTTTGCGCAAAAAAACAGCGCCCTCCGGCGGCGCCCAGGAAGGTGCGGACAAAACATTCCCCCCATCCGCTCCTCCGGCGAATGGGGGGCCTACTCATTGATTGGACTGTCCATTGGTCGATACCTCAAGCTTTCGTGTTCTGCCGTTCGCGGAATCAAAGGGGGTACAGGTGATTCGGGATTTCCAATCCATGAAACAGACGTTGCGCGGACCAGCCGGTCCCGCTTGACTCAGCATAGTGAGGGGTGTTTCGTCTTTGGGAATTGCCTGAGATCACGCGGATGCGAAAGGAAAAGCGGTTCGAACGGCGCTGAATGATGTGGGTTCGCGTGTCGGACTAGTACACTGGACTCACCTCTTTCTGTAGTTAAAATATACAGCATTTCTTCGGATATGTCAATAGTCTTTGTAAGATTTTACGATTTCCACAAAGTGAATTCCGCCGTCCGGGCAAATCGCACAAAAGGGACGGCTCCGCCGCCGGGATTTATTCTTGTGCTTTTGGACGCTTCGTGATATGATACCAGCGTTGAAACATCATGGGACAATGGAGGAAACGGTTTGAAGCGTGAGGAGATTGTCATCCCGGCGGCGGACATCGCCCGCCAGCGGGATTTTCAGGAGAAGATCAAGGCCATGTTCGCCGCCCGGCAGGCCCATCCCGCCGCCTGTGTGGAGACGTTCGGCTGCCAGCAGAACGTGGCCGACGGACAGCGGCTCATGGGCATGCTGGAGGCCTGCGGCTTCACCTTTACGGAGGAGGCACGGGAGGCGGACCTGGTGCTGCTGAACACCTGCGCCATCCGGGAGCACGCGGAGCAGCGGGTCTTCGGCAATCTGGGGATTCTGACCCACTCCAAACGGGAGAATCCAGAGCAGGTGATCGTGCTGTGCGGCTGCATGGCCCAGGAGGAGCGGGTGGCCCGGCGGGTGCGGGAGTCCTACCGCCATGTGGACCTGGTGTTTGGGCCCCAGGCGCTTTGGCGCTTTCCGGAGCTTTTGTGGCAGGTTTATGAGACGAAGAAGCGGGTCTTCTCCGTGGCGGACGAGCACGGCGGCATTGCCGAGGGGCTTCCGGTGGTCCGGGAGCGGGGCGTGAAGGCCTGGGTCTCCGTCATGTACGGGTGCAACAACTTCTGCTCCTACTGCATTGTGCCCTACGTCCGGGGCCGGGAACGGAGCCGGGACCCCCGGGCCGTGATGGAAGAGGTCCGGCAGCTGGTGGAGGCGGGATACAAGGACATCACCCTTCTGGGGCAGAACGTGAACTCCTACGGCAACGACCTGGAGGGGGGCTTCCACTTCCCGGAGCTGCTGGAGGAGATCGACCGCATTCCCGGGGACTATTGGATTCGCTTCATGTCCAGCCATCCCAAGGACGCCACGCCCCGCCTCTTTGACGTCATGGCGAACTGCCCCCACGTGGCCAAACAGCTCCACCTCCCCTTCCAGTCCGGAAACAACCGGGTCCTGGGGGAGATGAACCGGCGGTATACCCGGGAGAAGTACCTGGAGCTCATCCGGTACGCCCGGTCCGTCATGCCGGAGCTGGTGCTGACCAGCGACGTCATCATTGGCTTCCCCGGCGAGACAGAGGCGGAGGCCATGGACACCGTGTCCCTGGTGGAGGAGGTGGGGTTCGACGCCCTGTTTACCTTCCTCTACTCCCCCCGCCCCGGCACAAGGGCGGCGGAGCTGCCGGACCCGGCCTCCCGGGAGGACAAGCAACGCTGGTTCGACCGTCTTCTGGAGGTTCAGAACGGCCATTCCGCCCGGATACACGCCGGGTATGTGGGAAAGACGGTACGGGTACTGGCGGACGGCGAAAGCGGAGACGAGGCCTTCCCCCTCTCCTCCCGGACGGAGGGGAACCGGCTGGTGCGGCTGAAGGGGGACAAGGAGCTGATCGGACGCTTTTTGGACGTGAGGATTACGGGGAGCAACACCTGGGCGCTGTACGGCGAGCCGGTCTAGGATTGGCGGGCCAGCCAGCGGCCCAGGGCGACGCCTTCCAGAAAGAGCCAGTCTTTCTCCAAAGAGGACAACTGAGAGTACTCGGAAAAGTAGGTGTCCACGGTGGTTATCTGGGACTGGGAAAGCACGTTTTCCACCGCCTCCCAGGATTTGAGAACCGATTTCATTTGCGATTGATACTCCAGCGTTTTCAACAGCGAGTCTGTTTTATGGCCTTCCACGATGTAGTCCAGCAGACATTGAAAGTATTCGTCCATGACGAAGTCCTCCTAGAGTAAAGATTCAAAAAATGGCATCTTACAAAGATATTGTAACATTCAAATTTTGTCATGTCAAGGGGGCTGTATGAATTTCCCGAAAAAGCTGGTTCAGCTAAGAAATGAAAGAGGAGTTTTGCAAAAGGACCTCGTAAAAACGCTGGGACTCAACCTGCATACCTATCAGCGCTTTGAGTATGGGGAGCAAGATCCCCGCATGTCCACTCTGATCGCTCTGGCGGATTTCTATGACATCTCCTTGGACGAGCTGGTCTGCCGGGAGTGGCCAAAGAAGTTGGAAGAACATTGACAAGCCGGGGGTTCCACTTTATAATGGGGACAAAGGGGGGAAGAACCATATGTTGGATGAAAAGGACTTGCAGGCAATCGCCCGATTGATGGATGAGAAGATTGGCGCGTCCGAGGTCCGCATGGCGGCGTACATGAAAGAGGAAATCGGCGCATCCGAGGCCCGCATGACGGAAAAGATCGAGGCGTCCGAGGCCCGCATGACGGAAAAGATCGAGGCGTCCGAGGCCCGCATGACGGAAAAGATCGAGGCGTCCGAGGCCCGCATGGCGGAAAAGATCGAGGCGTCCGAGGCCCGCATGACGGAGCGGACGGAGACCCGGGCCCAGGACTCCGAATCCAGAATGTTGGCCATGATGGAGGCGTATTTCGAGCCTCGCTTCCAACTCCTGGGGGATCAGATTAAGCTGATTCAGGAGAAGTTGGCGTCCCCCGAGACGCTGGAGGACCTGGAGGGACGGGTCCAGTTTGTGGAGGGAGTGGTGAAACAGCACTCCCGTGAGATTGAGCTGTTGAAAAAAGCGTTATGAGGATATACGTAAAGGATTGACCCCGCGCTGACGCGCGGGGTCTTTCGGATGGTGATTGACAAATGTGATATAATGGAAACCGGCAGGCGAGGCGGGGTCCATCCTCTTTCAAGCGGAAAGAGGCGAGGCCCATGAGCGTGCCGGAAACCATCGCGTTACTTACGCTTGTGATTGCGGCCATCCAATCAGATCATAACCTAAAAAGATAAGCCGCCCCCCAAGCTCCAGCGGAAGACGGCATATTCTCAAGCTATAAACTTGGAAGAGTTTGACCGCCAACCGGCTGGCACCCGGCTGACCGCCCTCTTGTCCCTATTATATCCGAACCCGCCCCGGCTGTCAAGGGCGGCTTGAATACGAAATCTGGAGGTTCCCCATGAAGATCATCACCCTGCTGGAAAACGACGCCTGCCGCGCGGAGCTGGCCTCCGCCCGGGGGCTTTCCCTCTATGTGGAGACCGGACGGCACAAGGTCCTCTTTGACATGGGGCCCGACGAGCAGTTCCTCCGCAACGCGGAAAAGCTGGGAGTGGACCTCTCCGCCGTGGACATGGCCGTGCTGTCCCACGGTCACTCGGACCACGGCGGCGGCCTGGCGGCCTTCTGCCGGGTGAATGCCGGGGCGAAGATCTATCTCCGCCGGGAGGCCCTGGGGGCCTATTACGCCGTCCTGCCGGGGCAGGAGCCCCACTATATCGGTCTTCCGCCGGAGGCGGAGGGCCTGGGAGACCGCTTTGTCTTCACCGGGGAGTGCCTGCGGCCGGACGAGGGGCTGACCCTCTTCTCCGGCGTGGAGGACGACCGGACGGTCCGGGCCGTGGCTCCCAAGCTCCAGGAGCGGACCGGGGCGGGCTTCCGCCCCGACGGCTTCGCCCACGAGCAGCATCTTTTGATCGAGGAAAACGGCAGGTCCGCCCTCCTGGCCGGGTGCGGCCACCTGGGGATGGTGAACACCCTCCGGGCGGCGAAGCGATACCTGGGCCGGATGCCCGACGTGGTGTTTGGCGGCTTTCACCTCTTCGAGGTGACGCCGGACACGCCGGGGGCCGGGGAGCTGATCGCCGCCACCGCCCGGGCCCTGGCGGAGGGAACGACGGTCTACTACACCGGCCACTGCACCGGAGACTGGGCCTTTGCCCAGCTGCAAAAGACCCTGGGAGACCGTCTGCGGCCCATGAACGGCGGCACGGCGGCGGAGCTTTGAGACGAGAGAGAGGAGAGGCGCTGCCATGGCGGAACTGACCCCCATGATGAGGCAATACCTGGAGATCAAGAAGGAGAATCCGGATTCCATCCTCTTCTTCCGCCTGGGTGATTTCTACGAGATGTTCGCCGACGACGCAAAGCTCGCCTCCAAGGAGCTGGACCTCACCCTCACCAGCCGGGACCGGGGCAAGCACCTGAAGCCCGAGGCGGAGCAGGTCCCCATGTGCGGCATCCCCTATCACGCCAGCGAGGCCTACATCGCCCGGCTCATCGCCAAGGGCTATAAGGTGGCCATCTGCGAGCAGATGGAGGACCCCGCCCAGGCCAAGGGGCTGGTAAAGCGGGATATCATCCGGGTGGTCACCCCCGGCACCGTCACCGACGCGGGGTGCCTGGAGGAGAAGTCCAGCAACTTCCTCTGCGCCGTCTGCGTGGATTCCCGCTCCGCCGGGGCCGCCTTCTGCGACATCACCACCGGCCGGGCGCACCTGACGTCCTTCACCGGGAAGGACCGGGTGGAGCACGTGATCAACGAGTTGGGCCGCTTCTCCCCTGCCGAGGCCGTGCTGAACGATGGGGCATACTCCGAGACCGCCCTGGTCTCCGCCCTGCGGGAGAAGTTCCGCTGCCGGGTGGAGAACGCCGGGGAGCGGCGCTTCCGCCTCCCCGAGGCGGAGCGGAGCATCCGAACGCAGTTCGGGGACGAGGCCTGGTCCCGCCTCCCCGCCGGGGTTCCCGCCGCCGCCATGGCCCTGGGGGGACTTTTGAGCTATCTGTATGAGACGCAGAAGACGGACCTGTCCTACATCAACGACCTGGACTATTACGAGCAGGGGCGCTTTATGGAACTGGACCTCTCCGCCCGGCGGAACCTGGAGCTGACGGAGACCCTGCGGAGCAAGGAGAAAAAGGGCAGCCTCCTCTGGGTGCTGGACCGGACCCAGACCCCCATGGGGGGCCGGTGCCTCCGGAGTTGGCTGGAGCGGCCGCTTTTGAACGTGGCCGCCATCTGCCGGCGGAACGGCGCCGTGGCCGCCCTGGCGGAGCGGACCATCGACCGGGAGGAGCTCATCGCCTCCCTCTCCGGCCTGGGGGACATGGAGCGGCTGATTGGCCGCATCGTCTACGGCACCGCCGGCGGGCGGGACCTGAGCTCCCTCCGGGCCGCCATTGAGAAGCTGCCGGAGATCAAGGCCCGGCTGGCCTCCTTTCCGGACCGCCGCCTCACGGAGCTGGCGGAGGAGCTGGACACCCTGGAGGACCTGGGAAGCCGCATCGCCGAGACCATTTGCGACAAGCCCCCCTTCTCCGTCCGGGAGGGGGACCTGATCCGGGACGGCTTCCACGAGGAGGTGGACCGCCTGCGGCACATCCTCCGCAGCGGCAAGGGCGTCATCCCCGAGATGGAGGCCCGGGAGAAGGAGCGGACCGGCATCCGGGGGCTGAAGATTGGGTACAACAAGGTCTTCGGCTATTACATCGAGGTCTCCAACAGCTATAAGGGCCAGGTGCCGGAGACCTATATCCGCAAACAGACCCTGGCCAACGGCGAGCGCTACATCACCCAGGAGCTCAAGGAGCTGGAGCAGTCCATCCTCACCGCCTCCGACCGGGTGGTGGCCCTGGAGTACGAGCTCTTCACCCAGCTCCGCCAGGAGATTTCCGCTGCCTCCGCCCGGGTTTTGAAGGCCGCCGCCGCTGTGGCGGAGGCGGACACCCTGGCGTCCCTGGCCGCCGTGGCGGTGCGGAACCACTACTGCCGCCCGGACGTGGACGAGTCCGGGGTCATCGACATCAAAGAGGGCCGCCACCCGGTGGTGGAGCGGGTGCTGAAGGACAGCTTCTTTGTTCCCAACGACACCTTCCTGGGGGAGAAGGAGAGCCGGGTGGCCATCATCACCGGGCCCAACATGGCGGGCAAGTCCACCTACATGCGCCAGGTGGCGCTGACGGTGCTCATGGCCCAGATGGGGGGCTTTGTCCCCGCCGCCCGGGCCCGCATCGGCGTGGTGGACCGCATCTTTACCCGGGTGGGGGCCAGCGACGACCTCTCCGCCGGGCAGTCCACCTTCATGGTGGAGATGA
Organism: uncultured Oscillibacter sp.; assembly: GCF_910579365.1. Taxonomy (GTDB): domain Bacteria; phylum Bacillota; class Clostridia; order Oscillospirales; family Oscillospiraceae; genus Oscillibacter. The sequence goes on along the minus strand of NZ_CAJTUX010000006.1, from coordinate 38,625 downwards.
CGGAGGTGGCGGACATCCTCCGCTGCGCGACGAAAAACTCCCTTTTGATTCTGGACGAGATCGGCCGGGGCACCTCCACCTTCGACGGGATGAGCATCGCCCGGGCCGTGCTGGAGCACTGCGCAAGCCCGAAGACCCTGGGGGCGAAGACCCTTTTCGCCACCCATTACCACGAGCTGACGGAGCTGGAGAACACCCTCCCCGGCACGATCAATTGCAGCATCGCCGTGAAGACCCGGGGGGAGGAGATCATCTTCCTGCGGAAGATTCTCCCCGGCGGGGCGGACCGGAGCTATGGCATCGAGGTGGCCAAGCTGGCGGGACTGCCGGACAAGGTCCTCCAGCGGGCCCGGCAGGTGCTGGAGGAGCTGGAGGGGGAAAACGGCGTGCGCCGCGCCGCCCCCCGGCGGGAGGAGGAACAGGTCTCCCTCTCCGCCATCGGCGAGGGGGAGGTGCTGGACGCCCTGCGCCGCTGCCAGCCCGACGCCATGACCCCCATCGAGGCCATGAGCCTCCTCTACGAGCTGAAACAAAAACTGACATGAGGAGGGCCCCATGGCGAAACGAAAAGCGGCCCCCGGCCTGACGAATCTGGAGCGCTTCGGCGGCACGATCTTCTTTGTGATGTACCTCCTCCTCCTTCCCCTGGCGGCCAGGCCCGCCCTGGGTCTGGCGGGGGAGCTGCTGGGACGGCGGGTGACGGAGGAGATGGGCGGCGCGATTTACTACTACGGCCTCTTTGCCGTGACGGTGATCCTCTTCCACAGCCTGCTGGCCAGGACCACCCGCCGCTTTCTGGACGCCCCGGGCCTTGCCTGCAAGACTGCCGCCGTGGGTCTTGTGGCCCATTACGGCCTGTGCGAGCTGACCTCCCGCCTGGGGGGCGCGCTGTGGAGCGGGGCGGGGAATCTGAACGACTCCGCCATCTCCGCCCGCACCGGCAGCGCCCCCCATATGACCCTTTTGATCGTCCTCTTCCTGGCCCCCTTTGTGGAGGAGACGCTGTTCCGCGGCCTGGTCTTCGGCGGGCTGAAGGAGCGAAGCCGCCTTCTGGCCTACGCGGTGAGCTGCGCCCTCTTCGCCCTGCTCCACGTGTGGCAGTTCGCCCTGGCGAGCCGGGACGCGGCCTATTTCCTGCTGATGGCCCAGTACCTGATTCCCGGTCTGGTGCTGGCCTGGGCCTATGACCATTCCGGGACGCTGTGGGCCTCCGTGGGCCTTCACGCCGGGGTGAACGCCCTGTCCGTGCTGGCGGGAATCGTGTAAATACAAGGGGCGCGCCGCGCCCGGGAAAGAAGTCGTCGAATGAGTTTTGTGGACACCCTGGCGGAGATGCTGGTGCTGCTCTTCGCCATCGCCTGCGGGTACGCGGCCAACCGCCTGGGCATCCTGGGCGGGGAGACGGACCGGAAGGTATCGAAGCTGCTGCTGACCGTCACCATGCCCGCCATGATACTGGGGGCCGTCTCCACGGGAGAGGAGCTGCCGGAGCGGTCCATGCTGCTGGAGGTTCTGGGGGTCAGCGCGGTGTTTTACCTGTTGGAGTTCGCCTTCGTTTTCCTGGCGCCCCGCCTGCTGGGGGGCACGCCGGGGCAGAAGGGGGTCTGGCGCTATACCCTGGCCTTTCCCAATGTGGGCTTCATCGGCTATCCCGTGGCGGTGGCCCTCTTCGGCCCGGAGGCGCTGTTTTACGCCGTAATCCTGGTACTGCCGTTCAACCTCATGTCCTTCACCCTGGGACCGCTGATGCTGACCGGGGCCAGGCGCTTCAGCCTGCGGCGGATGTGTTCGCCCTGCGTGGCGGCCTCCCTTTTGGCGCTGGTTCTGGCCCTGGGCCGCCTCCGCCCCCCGGCGGTGGCGGGGGAGGCGCTGGAGTTCGTGGGGAGCGTCACGGTGCCGCTGTCTTTGCTGTTTGTGGGGTCGCTGCTGGCGGGGCTGCCCCTGGGGCGGATGCTGGCCTCCCCCCGGCTTTGGGCGCTGTCGGCCATCCGGCTGCTGGTCATGCCGGCGGTCCTCTGCCCCGCCCTCCGGGCCCTGGGGACGGAACCCATGATTCTGGGCATCGCCGTCACCCAGATGGCCATGCCCGCAGCGGTGAACGGGTCGCTCCTCTGCATGGAGTACGGCGGGGACTCGGAGTGCATGGCCCAGATTACCTTTGTGACTACCCTGGCCTCCATCGTGACGATTCCCCTGGTGGCGGCCCTCTTGCTGTGAACCCGCCTGGAGACGGAGAGGAGGAAATTGTATGCCCCATATTCAGCAGCTGCCCCCCCACGTGGCGGACCTCATTGCCGCCGGCGAGGTGGTGGAGCGCCCCGCCAGCGTGGTGAAGGAGCTGGTGGAAAACGCCATTGACGCCGGTGCTTCCGCCGTGGTGGCGGAGCTCCGCCGCGGAGGCATGAGCCTCATCCGCATCAGCGACAACGGCTGCGGCATCGCCGCGGAGGAGCTGCCCTCCGCCTTCCTCCGCCACGCCACCAGCAAGCTCCGCGCGCCGGAGGACCTGGGGAAGATCGGCACTCTGGGCTTCCGGGGGGAGGCGCTGGCGGCCATTTCCGCCGTCAGCCGGGTGGACATCCGCACCCGGCGGCGGGAGGACGGGATGGGCTCCGCCCTGCATCTGGAGGGGGGCGTCCCCGGTCCGGTGGAGGCGGCGGGCGCGCCGGAGGGGACCACGATCCTGGTCCGGGACCTCTTCTATAACACCCCCGCCCGGCTGAAATTCATGAAGAAGGACAGCGCCGAGACGGCGGCGGCCGCCGGGCTGATGCAGCACCTGGCCCTGTCCCATCCGGACGTGTCCTTCAAGTTCATCAAGGACGGAACGGAGACCCTTCACACCCCCGGGGACGGGCGGCTGGACTCCGCCGTGTACGCCGCCCTGGGCCGGGACTTCGCCCGGAGCCTGCTTCCGGCGAAGGGGCGGGAAGGGGAGGTATCCGTCTCCGGCTTCATCACGGCCCCCCTCCAGTGCCGGGGGTCCCGGTCCATGCAGATCTTTTTCGTCAACGGGCGATTCATCAAGTCTCAGCTCCTGACGGCGGCCCTGGAGGAGGGCTATCGGAACCAGATCATGAAGGGGAAGTTCCCCGGCTGCGTGCTGGCGGTGGAGCTGCCGGTGAATCTGGTGGACGTGAACGTCCACCCCGCCAAGACCCAGGTGAAGTTCGCCCAGGAGAAGGCGGTTTTTGACGTGGTGTACCACACCGTGCTGGACACGCTGGCGGACAGCGGCGGTCCGGCGCCGTCCCCTGTCAGGCCGCCGGAGGCGGCATCCAACCCCCGGGGGGATTTCTTCCGGACCATGGACGCGAAGACCTTCCGGGAGCAGGGGACGAAGCCGGAGGGGAAGCGGCCCCCGCCCTCCTGGAACACGGAGCGCCCCGCCGCCGGAGCCAGGCTGGCGGACAGCGGGGCGGGATTTCCGGCCATCGCCCCGGCAAAGGGGACGGAGAGCCCCCTGGGGGGACGGCGGGTCTTCCCTCCCCTGCGGCGGGACGCGCCGCCCTCCGTGGCGGAGGAGAGGCCGGAGCGGAGGGGGACTTCTCCCTTTCCGGCAAGGGAACCGTCCCCGGCGGGGATGGGCGGCCCCGAACCGCTGCCGGAGGAGCGGCCCAGGGTCCCGGCCATTCCCCAGGCGGCGGAGCTGCCGGGGCAGGAGACTCTGGATTCCGCCGGAGAGACGCCCTGGCGCATCGCGGGGGAGGTATTGCGGACCTACATCGTCTGCGAGAGCGGCGACGGCTGCGTCTGGCTGGTGGACAAGCACGCCGCCCACGAGCGCGTCAACTTTGACCGCCTGAAGGCGGGGCTAGAGCCCCCCATGCGCCAGACCCTGCTGACCCCCGTGGCTGTGGAGCTGAGCCGGGAGGACGGGGCGCTGCTGCTGGAGAACCTGCCCCTGCTGGAGTCCTTCGGCTTTTCCTGCGAGGATTTTGGCGGCGGGGCCGTGCTGGTCCGGGAGGTCCCGGCGGACCTGGACGCGGAGGAAGTGACCGCCACGCTGGAGGAGATGGCGGGAAAGCTCCGCTCCGGACGGTCCCCGGCGGAGCGGCGGGAGGCCCTGCTCCACACCATGGCCTGCAAGGCCGCCATAAAAGGCGGGTGGCGGAGCGGCCCGGCGGAACTCCGGGCCCTGGTGGACAGGGTCCAGAGCGGCGAGGTGAAGTACTGCCCCCACGGGCGGCCCGTGGCGGTGAAGCTGACGCGGTACGAATTGGAGAAGATGTTCAAACGGGCATAGGAGGGCGGTATGGCGAAACGGTTTGTGAAGACCTACAGCCAGGGGGTTGTGGGCAGCGGTTTTGAGATTTACGTGGACCGGGAGACGGGGGTGAATTACCTCAGCCACTGGGGCGGCTCCGGCGGCGGAATAACCCCTCTGCTGAACCAGCAGGGGAAACCCATTGTCACCGATGTCCGGGAGCTTGAGGATTGATATGAGACTTTTATTGATTGACAGCTGCATCAGCCCCCGGGGACCGGAGTCCCGGACCCGGGCCCTGGCGGAGGCCTTTCTCTCCGCCTTCCGGGAGGCGAACCCGAAAGCGGAGATCGAGAGGGTGGACGTGGAGAAGCTGGACCTGGAGCCCCTCCGCCTCCCCGCCCTGAAGGAGCGGGAGGCCCTGGCCGGCGCCGGGGAGTTCGGCGCGCCGGTGTTTGCCCTGGCCCGGCAGTTCCGGCGGGCGGACAAGGTGGCGGTGGCGGCCCCCTTCTGGGACCTGACCTTTCCCGCCGCCCTGCGGGTCTATATTGAGTACGTTTCCGCCTGCGGCCTCACCTATCACTACGAGGCCGACGGCTGCCACGGGGACTGCGGCGCGGAGCGGCTGGCCTTTCTCACCACCGGCGGGGACTTTGAAAAGCCGGACAGCCTGGGCGTTCTGTACTGGAAGCAGCTTGCCGCCATGTTCGGCATCCCCCGGTTTGACTACGTGTTCGCCGGGGGGCTGGACGTGGACCCGGCGATGGTCCCCCTCATCATGGAGGCCGCCAAGGAGCGCGCCCGCGCCCTGGGGCGGACGTTCTAGCGTGGGGGGGAAGATCGTCTGCGTGGTGGGCCCCACCGCCTGCGGCAAGACCACCCTGGGGGTGCTGCTGGCGAAGCGGTACGGCGGCGAGGTGGTCTCCGCCGACTCCATGCAGATTTACAAGGGCATGACCATCGGCACCGCCGCCCCCACCGAGGCGGAGATGGACGGCGTGCCCCACCATATGATCGCCGTGGCGGACCCGGCGGAGCAGTGGTCCGCCGCCCGCTACGCCCGGGAGGCCATTCCCATCGTCGACGGGATTCTGGACCGGGGGAAGCTGCCCATTTTGGTGGGGGGCACCGGCCTTTGGGTGGACGCGGTGGTCCGGGGCCACGGCTTCGCCTCCGGCCAGGCGGGGGGCGCCGTCCGGCGGGAGCTGGAGGAGCGGCTGGCGCGGGAGGGTCTGCCCCCCCTGCTGGAGGAGCTGCGGCAGGCGGACCCCCAGGCGGCGGCGCGGCTGCACCCGGCGGACGAAAAGCGCATCCTCCGGGCCCTGGAGGTCTACCGGGAGACCGGGAGGACCATCACGGAGCACAACCGGGAAACAGCGGCCCTCCCCTCCCGGTACGACGCGGTGTGGATCGGCCTCCAGTTCCAAAACCGGGAGGATATGAAGGCCCTCATTGACCAACGGGTGGACCGCATGGCGGCGGAGGGACTGCTGGAGGAGGTCCGGGCCCTGGCGGAGCGGGGGCTTCCCCCCAAGGCCACGGCCCTTCAGGCCATCGGCTATAAGGAGCTTCTGGCCGTGCTGAAGGGGACCGCCCGGGAGGCGGAGGCCCTGGCGGAGGTAAAGCTTCGCTCCCGGCAGTATGCCAAGCGGCAGCTGACCTGGCTGCGGCGGAATCCGGCCATCCATTGGATTTTCTGGGAGAAAGACCGGAATTTTGCCCGCGCGCTACAGATTTCGACGGAAATTCTCTCCGCCGCAGGGGTATCCTAAGATTGGCGGAGGCTTTGCCCGGAGCCCGTTGCAAAACCGGCCCAGAGCACGGCCGCTTCGCTGAATACAAACGGCGCGTCTCCTGTCCGGGGGGCGCGGAACAGAAAAAAGGAGCGGACGATATGCAGAACAAAACAAATTTACAGGACCTTTTCCTCCTCCGGGCCCGGCGGGACCGGGTGCCCGTCACCATGTTCTTGATGAACGGCTTTCAGATGCGGGGAACCATCACCGGCTTTGACTCCTTCGTGGTGGTGCTGGACAGCGAGGGGCGGCAGCAGGTGATTTACAAGCACGCCATTTCCACCATCGCTCCCACCCGTCCCGTCCCCCTGAACGAGGAGGGATGACGTCCCGCCGGAGGGCGGAAAAAACATACATAGAGGCGCTATGAAACAGATAAAAAGCAGTCTTGGAACCAAATTGCTGATGCTCCTCCTCTTCCTGGGCGTGTCGTCCTACTTCGTTTTCCAGGCGATTGACTACCTGGACGACCCGCTGAGCACCACCCTGGCCTACCGCTATCAGGTGGAGACCACCGTGGACCTGACGGGCTACGTGGTCCGGGAGGAGCGGGTGCTGGAGGACGACAGCGGCGGCCTCCTCCGCATTCAGCGCCGGGAGGGCGAGCGGGTGGCCGCCGGGGGAACGGTGGCCTCGGTCTACGCGGACCAGGCCTCCCTGGACCGGCAGGCCGAGATCGACAGCCTGGAGAGCCGGGTGGAACAGCTCCAGTACGCCCAGGACCTGGCCCTGGCGGCGGAGACTACCCGGAAGCTGGACGCGCAGATCATCCAGAACCTCCTGGAGTACCGGCGGTATCTGGCGGCGGACAGGCTGTATGACGCGGAGAGCACGGCCCTGGAGCTCCGGGCCCTGGTGCTGAAGCGGGACTATACCGGCGGGGACAGCGGGGACGTGGCTCTCCAGCTCCAGGAGCTGGGGGCCCGGCTGCTGAACCTGCGGTCCCAGGCGGAGGGGTCCGTCCGGCGGATCACCGCCCCGGTCTCGGGGCTGTACTCCTCGGAGGTGGACGGCTTTGAGTCCGTGCTGACGCCGGAGATGCTGAAGGACATCACGCCCTTCCGCCTGGCCTCCGTGCAGGCGGAGCCCACATCCTCCCGGGCGGGAAAGCTGGTTTTGGGAGAGGAGTGGTATTTCACCGCCGTTCTCCCCGCGGAGGAGGCCGCGGCCCTCTACGACCGGCAGGAGCGGGGACGGGAGGCGCTGCTGCTCCGCTTCTCCAAGGGGGTGGACCGGGATCTGCCGGTGACGATGGAGCCCATCGGGGCCAGCGAGAACGGACGAGTGGCGGTGGTCTTCCGGGGGCGGTCCTATCTCCAGGAGCTGACGCTGCTGCGCCAGCAGAGGGCCCAGGTCATCACCGGGTCCATTGCGGGCATCCGCATTCCCCGGGAATCCCTCCGGGCGGAGCGGGCCTATCTGGATGAGAAGGGAGAGACCGCCGCAGAGGCCGCTGCCGGCGTTTACTGTATCGTGGGCCGGGAGGTCCGGTTCAAGCCGGTGGAAATCCTCTACAGCGGGGACAGCTTTGTGCTGGTGCGCTCCGCCGGGGAGAAGGAGAGCCAGCGGCTTCGCCCCGGGGAGCAGATCATAGTCTCCGCCCGGGGGCTTTACGACGGGAAGGTGCTCCAGTAAGAGGGGCCGCCCCGGCTGAAATTTGGAAAAGAGAACAAGGAGGAGCCTATGTCCATTGCCGAGAACATCGCCCAGGTGCGGGCGAACATCGCCGCCGCAGCGGCGGAGGCGGGCCGGCCGCCGGAGGAGATTCTTCTGGTGGGGGCCAGCAAGATGAACGGCGCCGCCGCCTGCCGGGAGGCCATCGCCGCCGGAATCGACGCCCTGGGGGAAAACCGGGTCCAGGAGATGACGGCCAAGCTCCAGGAGGACGCCTACGCCGGCGCGCCCCTTCACTTCATTGGCCATCTCCAGCGGAACAAGGTCAGCAAGGTGGTGGGGAAGGCGGACCTTATCCAGTCGGTGGGGTCCCTGGAGCTGCTGGAGGAGATTGAGAAGACCGCCGGCAGGCTGGAGCTGGTCCAGGACATTTTGCTGGAGGTCAACATCGGCCAGGAGGCGGCCAAAAGCGGCTTCCATCCGGCGGAGGTCCTCTCCGGGGCGGAGGCGGCCCTGTCCAAATGCCACGTCCGGGTGCTGGGACTGATGACCATCCCCCCTGCGGAGGCGGATCGGGAGGCGAATCTCCGTTATTTTGACAAAGTTCGGGCGCTTTTTATTGACATGAACGAGAAATTGTTTCATAATAGTCTTCGGTATCTGTCTATGGGCATGAGCGGCGATTACGAGGATGCCATCCGGGCCGGGGCCACCATGGTCCGGGTGGGGACCGCCATCTTCGGCAGCCGCCATTACGTATAACGGGAGGTGCGCCATGAGTATCTTTGACGAGCTGAAAAAGCTGACTCACCCTTACGAGGATGAGGACGAGGAATTTGATGATTTTGATGAGGAGCCTCGGGAGCGGGACATCTTTGAGGACCGCCGGACCAAGATGGACGACCGCCGCAGCAAGGTGGTGAACATTCACGCCACCACGCAGCTGAAAGTCATCCTGGTGAAGCCGGAGCGGTTTGAGAACGCCTCGGAGATCGCGGACCAGCTGAAGGACAAGCGGACGGTGGTTTTGAACCTGGAGTCCACCAATAAGGACGTGGCCCGCCGGCTGATTGACTTTTTGTCCGGCGTGGCCTACGCCGGAGAGGGAAAGATCAAGAAGGTGGCCGCCAACACCTATATCATCACCCCCTATCACGTGGACATCGAGGGGGATTTGATCGACGAGCTGGAGAACAACGGACTCTATTTCTAAGGGCGCTTAGACCCGGGGAGGATATGCGATTATGCTGACACCGCAGGAGGTTTCCGCCCGCTCCTTCACCAAGATGGTGATGGGCGGCTACAACATGACTATGGTGGACGAGTTTTTGGACGAGCTCACCGACGACTACACGTCTCTCTATAAAGAGAATGCCTCTTTGAAGGCCAAGCTGAAGGTCCTGGTGGAAAAGGTGGAGGAGTACCGCGCCACGGAGGACGCTATGCGGGCCACCCTCCTCACCGCCCAGCGGACGGCGGATTCCCTGATTAAAGAGGCGGAGGGAAAGCGGGACGAAATGCTCAAGCAGGCGGAGACCGCCGCCAGGGAGAAGCTGGAGGGCTTCCGCAAAGAGGCGGAGGAGTCCGACAGGCGCCTGCGGCGGGGACAGGAGGAGCTCCTTCGCTTCATCGCCGAGAGCCGGGCCCTGTGCGTCAAGCAGATTGAATTTATGGACAAGCTCCCCGGTCTGGACCTGAGCGCCGGGAAGGAGCCGCCTCCGGCGGCGGAGGCCCCGGAGAAACCCGCCGAAGAGACTCCGGAAATCCGGCAGACCGTTCCCCCTGCCGCCGCGCAGACGGTTGTCCCCTCGGCGGAGGAGCTGCTGGAGACGGCGGAGCCCGCCCCGGCGGAGGACCTGACCGCCACCCGGCGGGTGAACATCAACGAGCTGAAATTCGGCCCCAATTACCGGAGCGAGGCGGACTGACGCTCCAAGGGAGGGTTGCGGTATGAGCGGGCAGCGGCCCATTATCGCCTTCTTATACGACTTTGACAAGACGCTTTGCACCACGGACATGCAGAACTACGCCTTCATTCCCAGCCTGGGCATGACCCCGGCGGAGTTCTGGGCGGAGGCCAACGGCTTTGGCCGCCGGAACCGGATCGACGGCATTTTAGCCTATATGTACATCATGCTCCGGGAGGCGGAGGCCAAGTCCCTACCCTTCACCCGGGAGGACCTGGTGGAAAAGGGCCGGGGGATCGAGCTGTTCCCCGGTGTGGCGGATTGGTTCGCCCGGATCAACGCCTTCGGCGAGAGCCAAGGCGTCGAGGTGGAGCACTATGTCATCTCCTCCGGACTGCGGGAGATCATTGAGGGGTCCTCCATCAGCGGAGCGTTCAAGGAGATTTACGCCAGCGAGTTTTACTACGACGAAGGGGGCCGCCCCGTCTGGCCCAAGCTGGCGGTGAACTTCACCGCCAAGACCCAGTTTGTCTACCGGATCAACAAGGGGGTCCTGGACGTCTCCGACGATAAGACCCTCAACGATTCCATGCCTGACGACAGCAAGCGGGTGCCCTTCCCCAACATGATCTACATGGGGGACGGTCTTTCCGACGTGCCCTGCATGAAGATGATGCGGGCCTACGGCGGCCAGGCCATCGCCGTCTATCAGGACTCCAACCGCTCCGGCGTGGAGGACCTGCTGGCCAAGGGCCGGGTGGACTTTATCTTCCCGGCAGATTACCGGGAGGGAACGGGACTGGATTTGACGGTGAAGAACATCATCCGGAAAATGGCCATCACCGACCGGCTGTGGGAGGAGAACCTCCACCAGCTGCGCCACATTGGGGAGGACGTCCTGCCCGATCAGGTGGAGCTGTTTTCGTTTTAACCGATGGAGAGACCGCTCTGGACGGGGCGGTCTTTTTTCGCGATTTCAGGCCCCACCCTCTTTCCCCCGGACCGCCGGGGAGGAAAACCGGCGCGGCAGGATACGCCTGGGGAAGACAAAACCTTGCAATATGGTGTTTGGCGTGTTATAGTGAGAAAATAAAAAGAGAGAGAGGCTGTCTATGGAGCGGATCAGCAAGGAAAACTACTACCTGGACATTGCGGAGACGGTTCTGGAACGGGCCACCTGCCTGCGGCGGGTCTATGGGGCCATCATTGTCAAAAACGACGAGATCATCGCCACGGGCTACAACGGAGCCCCCCGGGGCCGGGCCAACTGCACGGGACTGGGCTACTGCTCCCGGGAGGCCCTCCGGGTCCCCAGGGGGGAGCGCTATGAGCTTTGCCGCAGCGTCCACGCCGAGGCCAACGCCATCATCTCCGCCTCCCGGCGGGACATGGCGGGGGGCGATCTCTATCTGGTGGGGCGGGACGCCCAGACCGGCGAGCTGCTGGGGGACGCGACCTCCTGCTCCATGTGCCGGAGGCTGATTATCAACGCGGGCCTGACCCGGGTGGTCATCCGCCGGAGCAAAACGGAGTTCGAGGTCATACCCGTGAGCGGCTGGGTCGACGAGGACGACACCGTCTCCGTTCAGTAGAAGCGCGGAAAGGGAGTATGTTTTTGAAAGCGGGACTTGTCACCTTCTATCATCTGCACCACTATGGGGCGGTGCTCCAGGCCGTGGCTACCGAGAGGGCCCTGGCCTCCCTGGGCTGGGACTGTGAGGTCATCGACTATTTTGTCAATCAGGACACCCGCATTTTAAAGCCCCCCACTTCGCTGGGCCGGGTCCGGGGCGACGCCGCCGCCCTCCTCCATTACCAGGCGGAGCGGACGCGCTGGCAGCGCTATGAGGCGTTTTCCGAGGCGTATCTGAAACGGACGGCCCGCCGCTATGAGAGCTGGGAGGAGCTGAGGGAGGCGGAGCTCCCCTACGACCTGCTGATTGCCGGCAGCGACCAGATCTGGAACCCCACGATCTTCCCGGACAAGCGGTTTGACCCCGTCTTCTTCGGCACCTTCTCCCCCCTGCGGAAAATCGCCTACGCCCCCTCCTTCGCCCTTTCCCGGGTGCCCGAGGGGATGGAGGAGGAGCTGCGGGGCTATCTGGAGGGGTTTTCCCACCTCTCCGTCCGGGAGCAGCGGGGGCGGGACATCGTCCGGGAGGCCGCCGGACGGGAGGCCGCCCTGGTGCTGGATCCCACGCTGCTTTTGACGGCGGAGGACTGGTCCGCTTTGGCGGCGGAGCCCCCCGGAGAGGGGCGCTATATCCTCTGTTACTGCGTGAAGGCCCCCGGGCCGCTGAGGGACTGCGTCCGCCAGCTGGCGGAGAGAACGGGGCTGCCGGTGCTTCAGGTGTGCGGAAGACGGCGGCGGGTTTACTCCAAGGCCCGGCTGGTGCTGGACGCCGGCCCGGCGGAGTTCTTGAGCCTGTTCCAAAACGCCGCCTGCGTCTGTACGAACTCCTTCCATGGCACCGTGTTCTCCATTCAGTTCCGGCGGCCCTTCTTCGCCGGCGTGGAGCCCAGAGAGCTGGAAAGGCCGGAGTCCTCCCGGGTGTGCAGCCTGCTGAGCCGACTGGGGCTGACGGAGCGGGTCGTGCACGAGGGACACGCCGCGAAGTGGGAGGATACTATCGACTGGTCCGCCGCCGGAGAGCGGCTGGAGGCCGCCCGGAGGGAGGCCCTGGCCTATCTGCGGGCCGCCCTGGCGGACGAGCCCTATTATGGCAGGGAGGCCCCGAAGAAGGAGGAGGGCCCCGTTCTGGCGGAGAAGGACCGGTGCACCGGCTGCTCCGCCTGCCGCGCCGCCTGCCCCCGGGACGCCATTTCCATGGTCCGGGACCGGGAGGGATTTTCCTATCCGGCGGTGGACCCGGCCAAGTGCGTACACTGCGGCATCTGCACCGGCGTCTGTCCCGTGCTCCGGCCCGGTGAAAACCGGCCCCGCCCGGCGGCCTTCGCCGCCTGGAATCAGGATGGCCGTATCCGGCGGGACTCCACCTCCGGCGGCGTGTTTTCCACTCTGGCGGACTATGTGCTGGAGGGGGGCGGCGTGGTCTTCGGCGCGGCGCTGGACGGGCGGCAGCACCTGCGGCACATCGCCTGCTTCCGCAAGGACGACCTGTGGCGCCTGCGGGGGGCCAAGTATGTGCAGAGCGACTTGGACAGCATCTTTCGGGAGGTGAAACAGTGCCTGGAGACCCGGCAGGTGCTCTTCTCCGGAACCCCCTGCCAGGTGGACGGGCTGTACCGCTACCTGGGAGGACGCCCGGAGAATCTGACCACCTGTGACCTGGTGTGCCACGGAGTCCCCTCCCCCGGCGTGTGGGAGGACATGGTCCGCTATATCGAGAGGAAGCGGGGACAGCCCCTCCAGACCGTCCGCTTTCGCAACAAGGTGGAGGGCTGGGAGAAGAGCCACTTCACCCTGGTCTATGAGGACAAGACCGTGGACACCCGCCCGCTCAACGACACGGAGTATGGCCGGGGCTTTGGCCGGGCGCTGTTCCTGCGGCCCGCCTGCCACCGCTGCCCCTACGCCTCGCTGAACCGGCCCGGGGACTTCACCCTGGGGGACCTCTGGGGCCTGGAGCCCGGAGAGCTGCCGGAGGAGCGGCCCAAGGGCCTCAGCCTGCTGCTGGTGAACACGTCTCATGGGAGCCATATCTTCGACCAGCTTCGCCTTAGCCGCCGCCCCTTTGACCTGGAACAGGCGGTGAGAGGAAACCCGCAGCTGGACCATCCCACGGCCCCGGCGAAGAACCGCGCCGCGTTTTTCGCCGCCTATGAGCGAGAGCCCTTCGACCAGGTGGCGCGGCGCTTTTTCGCCCCTCCCCCGCTGTACCGCCGGGTTTTGAAAACCGTGCTTCCGCCGGAGCTGCGGGAGAAGGTGAAGGGGCTGGAGGCGAAATACAAAAAGTAATCTATAGCGGGAATTCTCCCAAACGTATCGCGCGGCCAGCCGGAATCCGGCTGGCCGTTTCCCTTGGCGGGAGAGCGAAAAGCGGCGGCGCGGAATGTTCCGCGCCGCCGCTGGTATTTAGGAAGCCTCCGGTTCTTATTTGTAGAGCGCGGGCTTCTCCATGGTCTCCACCTTCAGGAACTGAGAGGTGCCACGGGAGGCGTTCAGCGCGTCGCCGGCCACGCAGGCGACATAGCCGTCCCACGAGGAGGGGCCGGTGAGCTTGCCGGCGTGGACGGACTCCACCCACTTGCAGAACTCGATGTCATAAGCCTCGATGAAGCGCTCCTTCCAGTCGGTCATGATGGGCATGGACTCGGCGGGATTCAGGGAGTCCCAGCCGGCGGGACGGGAGCGGCGGACCACAGCATAGGGGTCGGGCAGCTTCACGGTGCCGTTCTCGCAGACCACCTCGCACTGGATGTCATAGCCGTAGCCGTCAGCCACCTGGACCTCCACGTCGATGAAGCAGCCCTTCTTGGTGCGCATCAGCATGACCTGGGGGTTGTCATAGCCCTTGTCGGAGTTGGCGGACTGGCGGACCTTGACGCACTGAACATCCTCGTACTCGTCGTCCAGCAGCCAGCGGCAGATGTCCAGCTCGTGGATGGCCACGTTGGTCACGCCGTTTTCGGTTTTGAAGCCCGGGCCCTGAGCCACGTTCCGGTGGCAGGCCTTGATGACCAGGGGCGCGCCGATCTCGCCGGAGTCGATGATGCGCTTCATCTCCGCGTAGCCCCGGTCATAGTGGCGCATGAAGCCCACCTGGACCAGCCGTTTGCCGATCTCCAGCTCCCGGTTGATGATCTCCTCGCAGTCCTTGGCGTTCTGGCTCAGGGGCTTCTCGCAGAAGCACCACTTCTCCTCCGCCAGGGTCTTCATCACATAGTCGTGATGGGTGGGGTCGATGGAGGTGATGACGACGGCCTCCACCTCGGGGTCCTTAATCATGCCGTCGCAGTCGTTTCCATAGGATTTGATGCCGTATTTGGCGGCGGTTTCGTCGGCGGCGGCGGCCACATAGTCGCTGACGGCCACGACGGTGGCGCCGGGGACGGTTTCGATGATGCGGCGGCAGTGGTCCTTGCCAATGGCGCCGCAGCCGATGATGCCGATTTTCAGAACCTTATCCATGATAATCAACCTTCCTTTTTGTGTTTGCGGGGGCCGCCGCTCAGGGCGGCCCCTCTTAGAAACTTAGTACTTCCGGGCCTCGTCCCGGCCGGCCTTCACGCCTTCCCAAGCCTTCCGGACGCTCTCCTTCTCGGACACATCGGCAAGACCCACGTTCCACCAGGACTCATAGCCGTCGGTCATGGTCTTGGGGATAACCTTCAGGTCGAAGAGGCAGGCCACGGTCTGCTTCTTCGCGTCTTCCAGGGCAGCCTCCAGCTCGGCGATGGTCTTGCAGGTGTAGGACTTCAGGCCATAGCCCTCGCCGATCTTGGCATAGTCCACGGGAATCAGGTCTCCGCAGGGCTTCTTGCCGTCGGTGTAGCGGAACTCGGTGGCCAGGCTCCCGATGCCGTGGTTCATCTCCAGGTTGTTGATGCAGCCGAAGCCGCAGTTGTCAAAGACCAGAATGTTGACCTTCTGCTTCTCCTGCATGATGGTCATGATCTCGCTGTGGAGCATCTGGAAGCTGGAGTCGCCCACCACGCAGTAAACCTCGTTCTCCGGCTCGGCGAATTTTACGCCGAGAGTCGCCGCGACTTCATAGCCCATGCAGGAATAGCCGTACTCGGCGTGATAGCCGCCCCGCTTGTCGGTGGTCCACATCCGCTGCATGCAGCTGGGGAGAGACCCGCCGGCGGTGATGATGGTGGCGTCCTCGTCGATCACCCGCCGGATGGCCGCCAGGGCGGCGGTCTGGGTGATCTTGCCGTCCGTCAGCTTCACGAACTCGGGAACCGTGCGGGGGTCCCGGGCCTTGATGATGGGCTCGAAACCGTCGCCGGTGTACTCGATGCCCGCCAGACGCTTCATCTCCTCGTCCCAGGCGGCCTTGGCCTTGGTGATCTCATCCGTATAGGCGGAGACATAGCCCTTGGCCCGGAGCTTCTCCGCCAGGGCCTTGACCGTAACCTTCGCGTCGCCAACGGCCTTTACCGCGTCCATTTTGTAGGCGTGGAAGCGGCAGTTGTTGATGGTGACGAACTTCACGTTCTCATTCCGGTACAGCCGCTTGGAGCTGGTGGTGAAGTCGCTGAGGCGGGAACCGATGGCGATGACCACATCCGCGTCCTTGGCGATGACATTGGAGGCGTAGGTCCCCGTCACGCCGATGCCGCCCAGGCAGTAGGGATGGCTGGACTTGCAGGCGCTCTTGCCCGCCTGAGTCTCGCCAAAGGGAATGTGGAACTCCTCGCAGAACTGCT
The DNA here is from genome assembly GCF_910579365.1 of uncultured Oscillibacter sp. Classification (GTDB taxonomy): domain Bacteria; phylum Bacillota; class Clostridia; order Oscillospirales; family Oscillospiraceae; genus Oscillibacter. The sequence goes on along the minus strand of NZ_CAJTUX010000006.1, from coordinate 22,765 downwards.
CCACGGTCTCCCCCGCGTCGGAGTAGCGCACGCCGCCGCCCACGATGACCAGGGGCTTCTTGGCCTTGGAGATGATTTCCGTGATGTCCTCCAGCTCCTCCTCCACGGCCGCGGGCCGGGTGATGCGGTGGACCCGCTTCTCAAAGAAGTAGGTGGGGAAGTCGTAGCTCTCGCCCTCCACGTCCTGGGGCAGGGCGATGCAGCACGCGCCGGTCTCGGCGGGGTCGGTGAGAACCCGCATGGCGTTGATGAGGGCGGTCATGACCTGCTCGGGGCGGGTCACCCGGTCCCAGTACTTGCACACGGGCTTGAAGGCGTCGTTGGTGGAGACGGCCAGGCTGCTGCTCTGCTCCAGCTGCTGGAGCACCGGGTCCGGCTGGCGGGAGGCGAAGGTGTCCGCCGGGAAGACCAGCAGGGGGATGTTGTTGACCGTGGCGGTGGCGCAGGCGGTGACCATGTTGGCCGCGCCGGGGCCCACGGAGGAGGCGCAGGCGATGATCTGCTTGCGCCCGTTCTGCTTGGCAAAGGCGATGGCCGTGTGGCACATGCCCTGTTCGTTCCGGCCCTGCATGACCTTGAGGCCGCCGGGGTTGCTGTCCAGGGCCTCGCCCAGGCCCACGGCGATGCCGTGGCCGAAGATGGTGAAAAAGCCCTTTACGAACTTGGTCTCCACGCCGTCCATAGAGACGTACTGGTTATCCAGGAATTTGACAATGGCCTGGGCCGTCGTTAAGCGAATGGTTTCCATTGGAAAGACCTCCTTAAAATCTTATCCCTGATAGATGTGCTCGTTGGCGTCGCTCTTCCAGAGCCACGCGTGCTCCTCGTCGTCGATGCGGGTCTTCAGCCAGGGGTCCCCCTCCAGGTGCCGGATGCCCCAGGCGTAGCACATGGCGTAGCCCGGCGCGGCGGTCTGAGAGTGGAAGCCGCTGGTGATGACGGCCAGACCGTTCTGGCCGGTCTTGTAAATCTCGCCGTTGGCAAAGCCCGCGCCAAAGCCCTGGGGATAGTCAAAGCGGTAGAAATAGACCTCCGGCTGGGGATGGTGGTGAGGGGGATAGGAGGACCACTTGCCGGGGTGGTTCAGCACCTCGCCCAGGACCATGTTGGAGAAGGGGGCATTGTCATGGTCAAAAAAGGTCTTGATCTCCCGCTCCATGCAGCCCAGAAGCTCGCCGTTGCAGCCGGCGTGCTGGGTCTGCACGGTATCCGGGGTGTACATGACAGCCTCGAAGGGCTTGTCGTTCAGAGTCTTTTGAATGTAGAGTTCGCTGTGGGCGTGGGCGGTGAGGGTGATCTTCTCGCCCCGGCCCGCCAGGAGGCAGTACGCCTCGTGGTGGAAGCAGTCGGGGCGGTCGGCCTCCACGGTCTTCCCGGCCCAGGCGTAGGTCACCTTTCCGGCGAAGAGGAGGACGGCGATTTCCTTTTCCGCCTCCTCAAAGGTAAAGACGTCGCCGGGCTCCATCACCAGGAGGCCCACGTCCATCTGGGTGCCCATATCGTCCGCGGCGGCGTCGATATAGGAATTGTAGCCCTGCTTAAGCTCCTCGTTCTTGCTGAAATAGGTCATTGGAATCATCTCCATATCCGAGCGTTTTTGGGGGAAGGGACCATAGGGGCGGCAGACTGCCGCCCCTACAGGGGGATCATCAATCAAACCGCGGCGGTATCAAAGGCCGGTGTGCTCCTTGATGTACTTGCGGCCCTTCATGGCGTATTCCAGGGGATTGGCCTTGGCGGGGTCCTGCTCGGCCTCCACCAGCAGCCAGCCCTGATAGCCGGCGTCCGCCAGCACCTTGAACACGGGGTCAAAGTCCACATCGCCGTCGCCGGGAACCGTGAACGCGCCGCTGCGCACGGACTGGAGGAAGCTCCAGTTGTTCTTCCGGGCCTCTTCCACCACCGGCAGGCGCATGTCCTTCAGATGGACGTGGCCCACCCGGTCCACGTACTTCTTCAGCATGGTCAGGGGGGCCTCCCCGGCGAAGGTGAAGTGGCCGGTGTCATAGCAGAGGAACACGTACCGGGGATCAGTGTTGGCCATCATGCGGTCCGTCTCCTCGCTGGTCTGGACCACGGTGCCCATATGGTGGTGGAAGCAGAGCTTGAAGCCCCGGTCCGCCGCGACCTTGCCCAGCTTGTTGAGCCCGTCGCAGAACCAGGCCCACTCGGCGTCGTCCATCACGTGCTTGTGCCCGCCGGTGAGGACGGGGGTGTCCATCTGGCCCTGGATGGAATAGCTCTGCTCGCTGACGTTGATGCGGTTGGCCCCCACGGCGGCCAGGAAGTCCAGATTGGCCTTGAAGTCCTTCTCCTCCTCCTCAAAGGGGCGGGTCAGGATAAAGGAGGAATACCAGCGGCTGGCAATGCGCATGCCCCGGAGGTCCAGAGCCTTTTTCAGCTCCGCGGGGTCCGTCGGGTATTTGTTGCCGATCTCGCAGCCGGTGAACCCGGCCAGAGCCATCTCGCTGACGATCTGCTGGAAGGTGTTCTCGGCGCCGAGCTCCGGCATATCGTCGTTGCACCAGCCGATGGGCGCGATGCCCAGGGAAACGTTTTTGGGATCAAACATGGGAAGCGACCTCCTTGAAATTATTGGCATTCCGGGGCTTGGAGAGCCCCCGGGGGTTAGAGAGGGAAACCGCTGGAGGGCAGGATGCCCCGCAATCGTTTTCGCTAGGTTAAAATTAGCACTTTTCCCTTGAAAAATCAACGGTTTTTCTCTACCTTTCGAAAATTTTCCGATTTGGCCAAAGGCTTATATCCTTTTTTTGCGCTTTGACGGAAGGGACTTGAAAATTCACGCAAACGTTCACAACTGCACGCGGATTCACCAGCGGTCCACCCAGCCCACGGCGCCGTTTTCCTCCGCGGCGAAGGGCTCGGGAAAGGTATCGGAGGCCAGCATCTCCCCCCGGATGGCGGCGGAGAGGTCCGGCACCGTCTCCGGTCCGTAGGCGGCGAAGGCGGCGCTGTCCATGAGAACGGCCCCCGCCCGCTGCATATCCTCCAGGTTCACCCGCTGAATTTCCTCCGTCTGGGAGGAGCAGCAGTCCGTCAGCACCACGGTGTTGTACTCCAGGGCGATGGCGTCGTAACAGGTGGTGCGGACGCAGTTGGGGGTGGTGGTTCCCGCCAGGATCACCGTCCGCACGTCCAGACGGCGGAGAATCAGGTCCAGCTCCGTCTGGAAAAAGGCGCTCCACCGGGGCTTGATGATGGTCCAGTCCCCCGGCTGGGGGCGGAGCCCCTCCGGCGCCTGGGCGCTGTTGGGCCCGGAGGAGGCCGGGGTGCAGGCGTGTCCCCCTGCCTTCCAGGCGGCGTAGCGGGTGAGCTCCACGTCGCTGCCGTCGGCGCGGTAGATGCGCTTGACGAAGAAGACGGGGATGCCCTTGCTCCTGGCCAGGTCCAGGGCGTGGACGCAGGCGGGGACGGTGGCCTGGGCCCCCCGGATGCAGTGGCCGCCCCGGCGGTCCACAAAGCCGTTTTCCATGTCGATGAGCAGCAGGGCCGAACGGGTGGGATTGGCTTTCATGGCGATACTCCTTTCTTTTCGCCCGGGGAGGGGCGCGCGGCGCCCTCCGCTTTTTCAAACACGTGAACCCGGAAGGAGGTCCGAACCTCCAGCCGCTCCAGCGCGGCCAGGCGCTCCGCTCCGGCGCGGGGGGTCTTCCAGAAATAGGGGGTCATGCGGAAGAGGTTTTGAATGGCCTCCCTCCCCTCCAAGAGGATGGAGCCGTCCACCGAAAGAATCTCCCGGTAGACGAAGCCCTCGTAAGGCGTCTCCCGCTCCTCGTTGGGATAGGGGCGGTCGTAGAGAATTTCCTTCATCTCCCAGAGATGCCGGGGGCCGGGAACCACATAGACAAACCGCCCCCCAGGCTTCAGCACCCGCCAAAACTCCTCCAGCGCCAGGGGAGAAAAGCAGTTCAGCAGCCCGTCCACGCTGCCGTCCGCCAGAGGCAGGCGGTAGGAGGACGCCACGGCGAAGGCGATCTCCCGCCGCCGCTTTCCGGCGGAGCGGAGGGCCAGCTTGGAAATGTCCGTCCCCGCCATGCAAGGACGTTTCCCGGCGGCGCGCAGGGCGTCATAGACTCCGGCGGTGTAGTATCCCTCGCCGCAGCCCGCGTCCAAAATGGCCGGCGCGTCCCCCGGCAGGGTCAGAAACTGATTGCAGATCGTATTCAATAAGGACTTGTAATACCCTTTGGAAAGAAACTCCCGCCGGGCAAGCACCATCTCCCGGCCGTCGCCGGGGAGGACGGAGTGCTTTTGGTTGGGAGGCAGGAGGTGGACGTAGCCCTCCCGCGCCAGGTCGAAGCTGTGTCCTTCGGGGCAGCGGAGGGCGCTTCCCTCCCGCTCCAGGGGCCGGGCGCAGAGGGGGCAGCGGAAGAGGCTCATGCTTCCTCCCCTCCCGTCACGTCGTTGATCCACCTTCCGCTCCGCACCCGCCAGAGGCAGAGGGGGAACTTGACCACGCTCTCCAGCTGGATGGCGCAGGCGATGGGCCAGCACCCCAGCTTGAAAACCAGGGCCGCCAGGGCCGTCACAGGGAGGCAGACCACCCACTGCGGGCCGATGTCCAGCGCCGTGGCCCAGAACACGTCCCCGCCGGAGCGGAGGACGCCGGTGACGGCGGAGATGGCGCAGGCGTGAAGGGGAATGGCGGCAAAGCCCATGACGGCCAGAGCCGTGGCGATCTCGGCGGAGAGGCCGAAGAGCTTGAACATGGGGAAGATCACCGGCACGAAGAGCAGGGGCACCAGGGCGATGGAGAAAACCGCCAGTACCGTTCCCACCAGGACGGAGAACCAGATGAGGGTCCGGCTCAGGTCCATGACCTGGGCCCGGCTCCGCCCCTCGCCGATGGCCTTGCCCACCATCACCGCCGTGGCGGCTCCCAGGCCGAAGCAGACCACCAGGAACAGCCGGTTCAGGTTGCCCATGACGGCGTTGGCCGCCAGCATTTCCACGGAGTTGTCCGTATAGCCCAGGATGACGGTGAGCATGGAGTTCCCCAGGCCCCAGGCCGTCTCGTTCAGGACCACCGGAGAGGCGTATTTCACAAAGCGGCGCATCATGTCCACGCCCGGATGGAAAAACAGCCCCAGGTGCAAAGGGATGGTGCGGCTGCGCAGGGCGCACACCGCGCAGATGACAAACTCGCTCACCCGGGCCAGCAGCGTGGCGATGGCGGCCCCGGCCACCCCCAGGGCGGGGAAGCCCCCGTTGCCGAAGATCAGAAGATAGTTCAGCCCGGTGTTTAAAATGGTGGAAAAGCCGAAGAGCTTCATGCCGAAGGCCGGGTTCTCCACGCTCCGCTGGGCGCTGACATAGAGGGAGGAGAGCATGTTGAAGACATAGGAAAAGCCGATGACCCGGAGATAGGGTCCCCCCAGAAGGCTGAGCTCATGCTTGTTGGAGAGAAGGTCCATCACGGGCACCGGGAAGAGGAAGAAGACCAGCGCCAGGGTCAGGGTGACGGCCGTTCCGATCAGGGAGGAGACCCCCAGGGCCCGGCTGACGCTCTTCTCGTCCCCCTTCCCCCAATACTGGCTCACCAGGATGCCCAGGCCGCTTTGAAAGCCGAAGACGATGCTGATGAGGAGGAAGACAGGGACGTTGGCGGTGGTGACGGCGGCCATCTCGGCGTTCCCCAGGCGGGAGACCATGAAGGTGTCGATGAGGCCCAGGGAGAAGGTGATGAGGTTCTGGAGAATCATGGGCAGGGAGAGCTGGAAGAGCCGTTTGTAAAAGCCCGGCTCACGGCGGAGAAATGAAAGCATGGCGCACCTCACAGCATGGGCATTCGGGTATCGTGGTATTGGCGCAGCGCCTGGACGCAGGCGTCGATTTCCGCCTCCGTGGTCTCCGGGCCGAAGCTCAGGCGGATGACCCCGGCGGCCACCCGCTTGGGCAGCTTCAGCGCCGCCACCACGTGGCTGGGTTTGCCCTGGTGGCAGGCGGAGCCGGCGGAGATGCAGATGTCCTGGGCGCCCAGGGCGTTAACCGTGTTCTGGCTGGGCCAGCCCGCCAGGGACAGCGCCAGAATGTGGGGCGCCGTTCCCGCCCCCACCCGGACCATGTCCGGAATGGCCAGCAGCCGCTCTTCCGCATAGGCCCGCAGCGCCGCCAGATGGGCCCTGTCCTGGTCCAGCCGCTCCATCCGCAGAGCCGCCGCCTTGGCGAAGCCCGCGACCTGGGCCGTGGCCTCGGTGCCGGAGCGAAGGCCCCGCTCCTGCCCGCCGCCGGCCAGGAGGGGCCGGGGATTCTTCACCCGGGGACCGATGTACAGCGCGCCCACGCCCTTGGGTCCGCCGATCTTGTGGGCGGAGACCGTAACCAGGTCCGCCCCCAGCCGCCGGACGGAAAAGGCGGTGAGCCCCTGAACCGCGTCGGTGTGGAGAAGGGTCCTGGGGTTTCGGGCCGGAAGGCCCCCGGCGATCTCCTCGACGGGGTAAACGGTTCCAAGCTCGTTGTTCACCAGCATGACGGAGACCAGCGCCGTGTCCGGCCGCACGGCCTCCAGCACCTGCTTTGCGGTGATATGGCCGTCCTGGTCCGGGGCGATGTAGGTGACCTCGCAGCCGTCCCGCTCCAGCCATTTGCAGCACTCCAGCACCGCGCTGTGCTCCACCGCCGTGGTGACGATGTGCCGTCCCATATGCCGGTTCTGCCACGCGGCGGCCCGAAGGGCCCAGTTGTCCCCCTCCGTGCCGCAGGAGGTGAAATACAGCCGCTCCGGCGGGCAGTCCATGGCGGCGGCCACGGCGGCGCGCCAGCTCTCCGTCCGCTTCTTCATGTCCAGGCCCAGGGGATACTGGGCGCTGGGGTTGCCGTACTGTCCGGCCAGCACCTCGTACACCGCCTGCGCCACGGGCTGGGGGACGGGGGCGGTGGCGGCGTGGTCCAGATAGATCATGCTCAAAAACTCCTTTCGCCGGGTCTTGCCCTGAAGGGGGTGTATCCGGTATAATGGGGCATACCAGGCCATTATAAAGGCTAATTTCGCAAAGCGCAAGGAGAATCTGAGCATCTATGAAAGTCGCCATCTACACCCTCGGCTGCAAGGTGAACCAATACGAGACCCAGGCCATGGAGCAGGAGCTTCGGGCCAGGGGGCACGAGACCGTCCCCTTCGGCCGGGAAGCAGACGTCTATGTCGTCAACACCTGCTCCGTCACCGCCGCCAGCGACCAGAAGTCCCGCCAGATGATTCACCGGATCCGCCGGGAGCATCCCGAGGCCCTGGTGGCCGTGTGCGGCTGCTGGTCCCAGACCCACCCGGAGGACGCCCGGACCCTGGGGGCCGACGTGCTTTCCGGCTCCGGGGACCGGATGGGCTTTCTCCACCTGCTGGAGCGGGCGGCGGCGGAGAAAAGGCCCCTGGAGTCCATGGACTGTGCCCTGGTCCGGCGCGGCTTCGAGTGGCTGCCCGCCGGTGGGCTGGAGGGCCGGACCCGGGCCCTTTTGAAGGTGGAGGACGGCTGCGCCAACTTCTGCTCCTACTGCATCATCCCCTATGCTCGGGGTCCCGTGCGGTCCCTGCACATGGGGGAGGCGGCGGTCCAGGCGGCGGAGCTGCGGGCGGCGGGATACCGGGAGATCGTCCTCACCGGCATCGAAATCTCCTCCTGGGGCCAGGACCTCCACCAGGGGCTGACCCTGATTGACCTGCTGGAGGCCGTCAGCGCTGCGGCTCCCGGCGTGCGCCTCCGCCTGGGCAGTCTGGAGCCCCGGACCATTACGGAGGAGTTCTGCCGCCGGGCCGCCCTTCTGCCGGACCTGTGCCCCCAGTTTCACCTCTCCCTCCAGAGCGGGTGCGACGCGACCTTGAAGCGGATGCGCCGGAAGTACGACACCGCCCGGTATCTCCAGTCCGTGGAGCTGCTGAACCGCCATTTCCGCCGTCCCGCCGTCACCACGGACCTGATTGCCGGCTTCCCGGAGGAGACGGACGGGGAGTTCGAGGCCACCTTGGCCTTCATCCGGCGGTGCGGTTTCGCCCGGATGCACATCTTCCCCTACTCTGTCCGCCCCGGCACTCCTGCGGCGGAGATGCGGCAGGTGCCCAAGGCCGTCAAGGCGGAGCGGGCCCGCCGGGCGGCGGAAGCGGCCAAGGAAATGTGCCGGACCTATCTGGAGGGCTGCGTGGGCCAGCGGTATGAGGTGCTGTTTGAGCAGCCCGCCGGAGACGGCCTCTTCCTGGGCCACGCCCCCAATTACGCGGAGGTGCAGGTGGAAGGCGAGGCGCTGCACAATGCGGTCCGCCCCGTGCGGATCACCGGCACGGACGGAGAGATTCTGTTTGGCCGGATGGAGGAGTGAGACGATGAGAAGTCACTTTTTTGCCTACATCTCCCGGATGCGGTTCATCCAGCGCTGGGCGCTGATGCGCAACACCGCCCCGGAAAACGTCCAGGAGCACAGCCATCAGGCCGCCGTCCTGGCCCACGCCCTGGCGGTGATCCGCCGGGAGAAGTTCGGCGGCGGCGCGGACCCGGGTCTGGTGGCCGCGGCAGCGCTGTACCACGACGCCAGCGAAATTCTCACCGGCGACATGCCCACCCCCATCAAGTACGGCAACCCCGCCATCCGCAGCGCCTATAAGGACGTGGAGGCGGTGGCGGCACAAAAGCTGCTGGCCATGCTGCCCCCGGAGCTCCAGGGGGCCTACGCCCCCATCCTCACCGATGTGGACCCGGAGGTGGAGCGGCTGGTGAAGGCGGCGGACAAGCTCTCCGCCTACATTAAATGCGTGGAGGAGCTGAAAGCGGGCAACGCGGAGTTTCGGGAGGCCGCCGCCCAGACCCGCCGGGCCCTGGAGGACTTCGGCCTCCCGGAGGTGCGCTATTTCCTGGAGACCTTTCTGGAGAGCTTTTCCCTGACGCTGGATGAGCTGAAATGATTTGCCCGGGGTGCAATGTCATGAACCGCCCCTACGGGGTATTCCGCCGGCAGAAAAGCCCCGCGGCTCCGCCAGCCTCATGATATTGGCCGGAGGCGGGAACATTTTCCCAGCCCCCGCCGTCTAAACAGACAACACGCGATTTGGAGGGACGATTTATGAAACGACTGCTTTCCCTGACGCTGGCCGCCGCTCTGCTGGCGGCGCTGGCCCTGCCCGCCGCGGCGGCGGAGGAATCCCAGGACGCCCGTCTGGCCAAGGTCACCCAGGCGGTGAAAACGGCGCTGAATCTAAACACGGACGATTACGAGACCTTCCGAGGGGGCCTGTCGGAGGGGCTGACCCCCCTGTGGGACCTGAGCTGGGAGGGAGAGCGCCGTTCCCTCTCCGCCGGCGCGCTGGAGGACGGAACCCTTGTCAGCCTCTACCGCTGGGAGTACGATCCCACCCCCGACAGCGGCCGCTCCTTCCCCGCCTTCCCCGAAAAAGCGGGGGCGGCGGACCGGACCGCCGCAGAGGATTTCCTGGCCCGGGTGCTCCGACAGGGGGAAACCGTGGAGCTGAAGGACACGGAGGGCGGCCTCTCTCTGCAAAGCTCCACCGGAAGCCGGTGGTCCGGGACCATCTTCCTGAATGGCCTGCCCTCCCCGCTCCATTACTCGATCCAGGTGGAGAACGGCGTGGTGAAGCACTTTGACCGGGACGTGCCCGAGGGCTCCGGCATAGGCGGCGTGCCCTCCGCCGAGGCTGCGGCGAACGCCGCCCAGGCCCGGGAGGACCTGGAGGAGACCCTGAAGCTCCGGCTGGAGTACGTTCTGGAAAAGCCCGGCGATGCCCGGGCGGTCCTCCGCTACGTGCCGGAACAGGGCGCGCATACCTTCCTGACAGACGCGAAGACCGGGGAGCTTCTGGACCTGACGGAGCTGGAGGCGAAGATGGACCAGGGCTATGCCCGGACCGCCGGAGGGGGGGACAACGCCGCGCCCACGGCCAAGTCCGAGATGGCTGCCGACGAGGGAGGCCTTACCCGGGCGGAGCAGGAGGGCGTCCGCCAGATGGAGGGGGTCCTCTCCCAGGAAGAGCTGGACAAGGCCGTCCGGACAGAGAGCGCCTACGGCCTCCGGGGATACGCCCTTACCGGCGCGTCCTATGCGAGCGTTCCCGAAAAGGACGGAGACGCGGGCCGGGTCACCTGCACCCTGCGCTACGCCCGGACGGACGATGGCGAGCGCCTGAGCCGGAACATCACCGTGGACGCCAAGACCGGGGCGGTGGAGTCCGTCTGGTCCTCCGCCCCCTGGGGCCGGGAGCGGACGCTTACGGAGGAGGAGGCCCTGCAAAAGGCGGAGGCCTTCCTGAAAGCCTTCCGCCCGGAGTGGGACGTGACGCTTTACCGGCAGGACAGCGGCGTCCAGCCCCTTCGGGAAGCCAGCAGGCCGGACTGGCCGTTCACCTTCGCCCGGAAGGTCAACGGCCTGCCCTTCCCGTCCAACGCCGTGTCCCTCAGCGTCGACACGTCGGACGGCTCCGTCTACGCCCTCTCCTTCTCCTGGGACGAGGACATGGTCTTTGACGAGGCCCGGGGGCTGGTGTCCATGGAGACGGCTCTCTCCGCCTGGGCGGGGACCTATGAGACGGCGCTGGCCTATCGGAACGTGCCCCAGAAACTGGACAAGGCCGATCCGGCCCAGGCGAAGCTGCTGGAGCAGGGTATGGAATACTACTACGCCCTCCGCCTGACCTATGGTCTGGAGCGGCAGGAGAGCTATGAGGGCGTGGACGCCAAGAGCGGCGCCCCCGTCCGGACGGAGAGCGGCAGCGTCCGGGAGCCTCTTTGCTATACGGACCTGGCGGGAAGCGGCGAGCAGGCCGACATCGAGAAGCTGGCGGAGTACGGCGTGGGGTATCGGACGGACAAGTTCCGCCCCGGCAAGACCATTACCCAGTGGGAGCTGGTGTGTCTGGTCTCCAGCCTCCGGGGCGGGGCCCTGGACCCGGAGGCCGTGGAGAAGGAAAACCGGGAGAGCGCCTATTACGAGTCCTACCGCTTGGGGCTCCTCCGTCCGGCGGAGCGGGACGACGAAGCCGTCCTCACCCGGGCGGACGTGGTGCGGATGCTGCTGGACGCCGCGGGCTACGGTCCCGCCGCCCGGCTGCGGGGCGTCTTTACCTGCGCGTACGCCGACAAGGACGCCATTCCGGCGGAGGAGCTGGGCTACGCCGCCCTGGCCCAGGCCCTGGGCATGGTTTCCGGCAGTTACGCCGGCACCCGGTCCGCCACTCGGGGAGAGGCGGCCTCCATGCTCTGCCGGGTGCTGGAGCGGGGAATGTGAACTGAGGGAAACGCGAAAGGGACTGCCGGAAGGCAGTCCCTTTTCTTCTATGTCTCACACGCTCAAAATTTCCGCCAGGGCCGTCAGGGCCTCCTCGGCGTCGCTCCCCTCGGCGCTGAGTTCCACCGGCCCGCCGTCCTGCATCAGAGAGAGGAAGCCCAGAAAGCTCTTCGCGTTGACGCTGTGCTCTCCCCGTGTGATGGAGATGTAACAGGAATAGCCGCTGGCCGCCTTGATGAAGCTGGTGGCGGTGCGGTCCAGAAGGTTTTCCGGGATTCGAACTTCAACTGTGCGTTTCATGTGCCCACTCCGTTTCCATGAGATAGTTGAAAATTAGTATACCATGCTTCTTGTCCCTTGCCAATTTTTATTAAATAAGTTTTAAGCGCAATCCGCATTTTTGTCGTCTCCTCAAAAAAGGCTCAGATTGGCGGGGCCGAAATTGTAAAAAATTCTTAATATTTTTGTCATGCCGAATGACGTAGGAACTTCGACGCGCGGAAAAAGCGCCGGGTATCCTCTCCCCGCCAGGAAACCGCCGCCGCCAGCGGCCCTGGGGGCGGTTCGGAGTGGGCGGATGTTTCGGAGAGGAGAGGGAAATGCTTCCCTTCCAGAGAAAATTTGAAAAAGGGCTTGACTTTGGCAAAAGCTCTGGTATAATAACTACTGTTCTTCTTTGGAGGACGTCACAATTGCATCGGTGGAGCAATCGGCAACGATGGAGAAGTCGCCTAGTTGGTCGAGGGCGCATGATTGGAAATCATGTAGGCCCCTAAAGGGTCTCGAGGGTTCGAATCCCTCCTTCTCCGCCAAAAGGCAAGCCCCTTGGTATCAGGTGAAAGCCTGTCATACCAAGGGGTTTGGTCTTGTTTTCTCCGCCTCATCCTCGCGCGTCCCTGCGCGGTCTTAATGAAGCCTGTAAAAACGATCAAAAGCCCTTCTCCATGAGCCTGGCTGCCCCAGAGATGACGTCCTCGCGGACACGGGTATAGATATCCGCCGCCAGCCGGGAGCTGGGCGCGCCGCTTGATTAAAAGAAGTCCGTTGTCTCAAACATCTCTTCGTAAGACGTGATATAATAATCCGCCAGGCGCCGCAGTTCCTCCTGTTCCGGCTCCGAGGGGTCGTACACCGCCGCCACCCGGAAGCCCGCCGCCTTGGCGGTCTGCACGGCGTGGAGAGCGTCTTCAAACACCACGGTATCCTTCTTGTTGGACCGGAGGCGGCGCATGGCCCGCTCATAGATCTCCGGCCCCTCCCGCTTGGTCTGCCCCGCTTCCCGGCTGGTGATGATTCCCCGGAAATAGCCGTCAATCCCCGCGTGACGGAGCGCCGCCTCCACCAAGGGGCGGTCCGTGGCCGTGGCCACGTACATCCACACTCCCTCCATTTTCAAAAGAGAGAGGAACTTCACCACACCGGGCTTGGGCTCCACGTGGTTCTGATAAAAATCCTCGATCTGACCCCAGACTTCGGATACCAGCTCGTCCACCGTGCCGGGGAGGCCGCAGACCTCCTTACAATAGGCGGTGCCCTCCCACAGCCCCAGAGAGGCTACCTGGCGGTCCAGGTCCGCCGGGGCCTCCGCGCCGTGGTTTTTCGCCAGGACGCTGCCCAGCGTGCGCCACATGCCCATGGAGTCCAGCAGCGTGCCGTCCATATCAAAAATTGCGCTTTGCAGTCTCAAGATGCCATGCTCCTTCCTCTTAGGTGTCCTGAAAAAAACAGCCCGCAGGCGGGACGCCGAAGCCGGACGGGTTACTCCGGCAGCTGGACAAGCCCCGACTCCAACAGCTTTTGCAGGCTCATCAAAATGCCCAGCTTGGCGTGATACCAAGTCAGCCCGCCCTGAAAGTACACCGCGTAAGGCGGGCGGATGGGCCCGTCCGCCGAGAGCTCGATGCTGCTGCCCTGGACGAAGGCCCCGGCGGCCATGATGACCTCGCTCTCATAGCCCGGCATGGCCCAGGGCTCCGGCGTGACATAGCTGTCCACCGGAGCGGCGGCCTGGATGCCCTTGCAGAAGGCCACCATGGCCTCCCGGCTGCCCAGCGTAACGGCCTGGATGATGTCGTGCCGGTTCTCCGAAGCGTTTGGCACGCAGGCAAAGCCCAGGCGCTCGTAGATGTTGGCGGCGAAAATGGCCCCTTTCAGCGCCCCGGCCACCACCGTGGGCGACAGAAACAGCCCCTGATAAAAGGCGGGCATCAGCCCCAGGTTGGCCCCTACCTCCTGCCCCAGGCCCGGGGCGGAGAGCCGGTAGGCGCAGCGCTCCACACACTCCCTGGCGCCGCAGATGTATCCGCCGATGGGGGCCAGGCCCCCGCCGGGGTTCTTGATGAGGCTGCCCACCACCATGTCCGCCCCCAGGTCCGAGGGCTCCATGGTCTCCACAAATTCGCCGTAACAGTTGTCCACCATGACCTTCACGTCCGGCTTCACAGACTTGCAGAAGGCGATGAGCTCCCCGATCTGAGCGACGGAGAAGGTGGGCCGGGTGGCGTAGCCCTTGGAGCGCTGGATGGTGATGAGCTTGGTCCGGGGGCTGATTTGGGAGCGGATGGCGTCATAGTCAAAACCGCCGTCCGCCAGCAGGTCCGCCTGCCGGTAGGCGACGCCGTATTCCTTCAAAGAGCATTTGCTCTCCCGAATGCCGATGACCTCCTCCAGCGTGTCGTAGGGAGCCCCCACGGGGGAGAGCAGCTCGTCCCCCGGCAGAAGGTTGGCGGAGAGGGCCACGGCCAGCGCATGGGTGCCGCAGGTGATCTGGGGCCGGACCAGGGCGGCCTCCGTGTGGAAGACGCCGGCGTAGACCCGCTCCAGATTGTCCCGGCCCTCGTCGTCATAGCCGTAGCCGGTGGTGGCGGCGAAGTGGGCGGCGTTGACCCGGTTTTTCTGCATGGCGGTCAGGACCTTGGCCTGGTTGTACTCCGCCGTGCGGTCCACCGCCTCGAACCGGGGGCGAAGGGCGGCCAGCACGGCCTCGCCGTATTCATAGACCCGGCGGCTGACGCCCAGGGTCTCGTAGATGGTTTCTAACTCCATGGGGTTCTCCTTTTGTGTGGTTTCAGGGAGTTGACACGGGGATATGGAAACAGTATTATAATGAACACACGAAGGCGCCGCAGGCAAGCGGGAGTCCGAGTAAGCGAGGGGCTAAAGCAGAGCTTTAGAAACCGTCACCGGCCAGGGTGGCGGTTTTTGTGTTTCACCATGACCTCCGCCGCAAAGGCGCTGGTATGTCGTGTGATCCGCAGCGGCCTCATCTCCCGTTCGGAGGGGTCCATTCCGCCGGCCGCTCTTTACGGCGTCTTCAGGCACCTCAGAATATCATACCACAGGACAAAATGCAAGCCCCGCCCTTCGAAAACGGCGGGGCTTGCGTTTTGAGGGAAAACCGTGTAAACTATTCCAAGCAGAACAGGAAGGACCGGAGAGGAGGGACCCGGATGCCCAGCGTCTTGATTCACACGGCGGATGAGAGCGTCACCCTCACCGCCCAGGCCGCCCGGCGGCTCATTGAGCGGGGGGACGGAGACGCCGCCCTTTTATACCTGGCCCTCCTGCGCCACCATGGGAACACGCCTCCCCGCTCTCTGGCGGGGGAACTGCGGTGGGACCGGGGGCGCATCGAGGCGGCGGAGGCCGTCCTCCGGGACCTGGGCCTCGTCGCCCCCCAGGAGACGCCTCTGGAACCCGCCGACGAGCCCCCGGTTTACCAGCGGGCCGAGGTGGCGGAGCGGCTGGAGCAGAACGAGGAGTTCCGCCGCCTGACCGCCGAGGTGGAGCGCCGCCTGGGCAAGCGGCTGACCATGCCGGACACCGGGACGCTGCTGGGACTGTACGATTATCTGGGCCTCCCCGCCGACGTGATCTATCTTCTGGTGTGCCACTGCGCGGAGCGGGTGGCCCGGCGCTTCGGCGAGGGACGGCGGCCCACCCTCCGCCAGATTGAGCGGGAGGGCTACGCCTGGGCCCGCCGGGGCATCGACACCCAGACCGCCGCCGCCGAGTACCTCCGGAAGTACGCGGAGCGGCAGGGGACGCTGCCGCTGTATATGCGGGCGCTCCAGCTGGGGGACAGGCCCCCGGCGGCCAGCGAGGAGAAGTACCTCCTCCAGTGGCAGGAGTGGGGCTTCGCGCCGGAGGCGGTGGCCCTGGCCTATGACAAAACGGTGCTGAAGTGCCACGAGTTCAAGTGGTCTTACTGCAATGGCATCCTCCGGCGCTGGCACGAGGCGGGCCTCCACACACTGGAGGAGGTCCAGCAGCGGGACGGCCGCCGCCAGCCGCCTCCCCCGACCCAGAAGGGCGAGGGCAACGCCTGGATGCGCAAGTACATCGAACAGCGGGAGAAAGGAGTATGACCAGTGGCCTACGAGGGAAAGATTCTGCGCCGGGCCGCGCAGCGTTTTGACGAGGACCGCCGGCGGCGGGAGGAGAACTTCCGCCGCCGGCGGGAGGGCGTGCTCCGCCGCCAGCCCCGCCTGGGGGAGATTGACGCGGAGCTCCGTTCCACCATGAGCCGCCTGATCTCCGGGGCTCTGCGCCAGGGGGCGGACCCCGGTCCGGCGGTGGAGGCGCTGAGAATGCAGAATCTGGGCCTCCAGGAGGAGCGGCGGCTGCTTCTGCGGCAGATGGGGCTGCCGGAGGACTGCCTGGAGGAGAAGCCCGCCTGTCCCCTCTGCGGAGACACGGGATACCGCGGCGGCGGCATGTGCCGCTGCTTCCGCTCCTACTGCGCCCGGGAACAGCAGAAGGAGCTGAGCCGGATGCTGGACCTGGGGGGCCAGAGCTTTGAGACCTTCTCCCTGGAGTGGTACGACCAGGAGGGAAGCCCGGAGCTGGGCATCTCCCCCCGGGAGAATATGGACTGGATTTACCGCACCTGCCGGCGCTACGCCGCCTCCTTCGGCCCCGGCAGCGGCAGTCTCCTCTTCACCGGGGACCCGGGGCTGGGAAAGACCTTCCTCTCCGCCGCCGTCGCCCGGGAGGTCAGCGGCGAGGGCTTCTCCGTGGTGTACGACACCGCCGTCCACATCTTCGACCGCTTCGAGGCCCGGAAGTTTGGCCGGGAGGCCGGGGAGGAGATTGACGCCGACGTGGAGCGGGTGCTGGACTGCGACCTGCTGATTCTGGACGACCTGGGCACGGAGATGACCACGCCCTTTGTCCAGAGCGCCCTGTACACCATCGTCAACGGACGGCTTTTGAACCGGCAGCCCTCCATCCTCAGCACCAACCTGAAGCTGGAGGAGCTTGCCCGCCGGTACGGCGCGCAGACCGCCTCCCGCCTGGAGGGGGAGTATCAGGTCCTGCCCTTCTTTGGGGAGGATATCCGGAAGCTGAAGCGGGAGCGGCGGTAGGGCCGCCGTCCCCGTCAAAAAGCGCCCCTGGCCCACTCCCGGCCCAGAAGCAGCAGCGCCGCCCCGGTCAGGGCCCAGCCAAAGACGCAGGAGAGCCAGAACCGGCTCCCGCCCAGGTCCCACAGGGCCGCCCCCAGTACCGTGGCGGAGAGAATCCGGGGAAAGCTCCCCAGCAGTCCCCCGGCGAAATAGGGTCCCCAGGGCGTTCCCGCCGCGCCCAGGTACAGGCTGAGGAGGTCCCCCGGCAGCAGCCCCGCCAGCCGGAGGAGAAACACCTGCCGCCCCGGCCTGCGGCCTATCTCCAGCGTGCTCAGCCGGGGACAGCGCCGCCGCAGGGCGGCAAGACCCTCCCGCTGCCGCCGGCCCAGGAGATAGGGCGCGGCCTGCGCCGCCGCCACGCCGCAGACATTGGCCGCCAGTGCCGCCGGAAAGGGGAAGAGCAGCCCTGCCGCCGCCTCCAGAGCGGTGATGGGGAAAACCGCCGTCAGGCCCTTGACGGCGTAGAGAACCAGAAGCGCCGCCATGGCCAGCCCGGCCTGCTCCGGCGTCCAGGCGGCGATGGCCTCCGCCGTCAGCCACCGGCGGCAGGGCCACAGCGCCAGCCCCAGGGCCGCCCACAGCGCCAGGGGCCAGAGACGTTTCATCATGGTCGTCCTCCTTTCGCCGGTCTTCGCGGCAAGGGTAGTATGCCCCGAAAAAGCAGTCCGCGCCAAAGGGCGCGGACTGCTTTCTTGTAGAAATCCAGCCGCGGACCCGGCGAAGGGGTCCGCAGCGGAAAGAGAAGACCTGTTCCGTCCGGCGGTGCTTTCCCCCTTTAAGGGGAATCACCGCCGAAAGGGTATCTCACGAACGGGCTGCGCGATAGAGGAAGGTCACGATCTGGCCCCGGGT
This sequence comes from uncultured Oscillibacter sp., assembly GCF_910579365.1. GTDB lineage: Bacteria > Bacillota > Clostridia > Oscillospirales > Oscillospiraceae > Oscillibacter. The sequence continues at coordinate 5,267 of NZ_CAJTUX010000006.1, read as the reverse complement.
GCAGGTATCCGTGGGGGCGAAGGTATCGGCGGTCTTGCCGGAGGTAATGCCCTTCTCCACGGCCCAGGCCACGGCGGGCGCGTAATCCGCGTCCTTGTCCACGTCGGTGAACTGAATCTCCGTCTCGGCGGCAGGCTCTCCGGCCGCTTTCCAAAGATAGGTAACCGCCATTACCCGGGTGCAGGGAGCGCTGACGCTCTCGCCCTCGGCGATGAGCTTTTGCTCCACGGCCCACTTGCCCAGGGCGGCGGAGTCCGCCGTGCCCTCTTCGGCGCCGGGCTTTCCGTTGGCCCGCCACAGGAAGGCGAGGATGTGGGAGACAGAGCAGACGTCCCCGGGGCCGAAGGCAGTCTCGGTCTTGCCCTTGGTGATGCCCTCTTCCACGGCCCAGTCAATGGCGGCGGCGAAGGGGGAGTCCGCGGCCACGTCGGCAAACTTGGGGGCGGCGGGCGCTTCGGTTCTGGCGCCGGGTTTCACATTCTGCACCTGGTCCACGTTCTTCGCCTCGTCATAGGTCTCGGAGGCGTCGTAGTTAAATTCCAGCTCCGTGGTGATCTTATCGCTCTTGGGAATAAACCAGATGGCCCCGTCCAGGCTCATGGTGCACTCCGCCAGCAGCGTGGCGCCCTGGGGGACCTGGGCGGCCACATCCAGCTTGCCGTCCTGGTCAAAGAAGTACATGGTGCCGCAGTTGTTGGCGTCGGGGGTGATATCCTCGCCCTTCATCTTTTTGTTGGACCCGTTGTAGACCACCTTGCAGTCGATGTTGGGGCCCACACCGGCGTCGCCCGCCTTGGTGGCCATCTTGTAGTTCCAGCGGGAGGCGAAATACACGCCGTTCTCATCGGGCTTCAGCATGGTGCGGATTTCCTTGGTCTCGTCGGTGACGCCCTTGCACTCCTTGAAGTCCTGAATCAGCTGGACGGAGCCCGCGGGGGCCTCCGCCTGTTCCTGGGCGGCGGTGTCCAGGGGAACGGCGTCCACGTTCTTCGCCTCGTCCGGCTTGGCGTCCTTATACTGGAACTTCACGGCCATCTCCAGCCCCTCGGTCTTGGGCATGGCGATGACGGTCCAGTTCTCCAGGTCCACCTTGAACTTGGCGATCTTCTTGGCGCCGTCGGGGGCGCTCTCCGTGCTGGTCACCACCTTGCCGTCCTGCTCGAAGACGCTGACCTTCACGTCCTTCAGGCCCTCCAGCTTCAGGTCCTTGGTCTTGACCTTGTAGTCCTCGCCGTTGTAGGTGACGGTGAGGCTGATGTTCTCCACGTCGTACTTCCAGGGGGAGATGTAGTAGCCGCCCTCCACCTCGACGTAGGTGGCGGCGCCCTTGCCATCCTCCACGCCCTCGGTCTGGAAGTCGTGCTTGACTTTCATCTCCTCGGCCGTATAGATGGTGCTGGCGGAAGCGCCGGGAATCATGGCGCAGATCAAAACCAGCGCGAGAAACAGGGACAGGAACTTTTTCATAGGTATGCCTCCATTCGATTTTTTGGGGGGCGTTCCGCCGGTATCCCGTTGAATGACTCTTAGTATACCACCATAATTTGTCAGTTTCAACCCAGCCTCCGCCGAAATACAAACGTTTGCATTGTGTGTTTTCACGACAATTCCCGCCCTGCTTGCGCAAGAACCGGCGGGCCGCCCGCACCCAGGTACGAACGGTCCGCCGGTTCTCTTCATTTTCGGTCAGAAGTTCTCGATGATGTCCACCAGCTCCGCGCCGATGCGCTTCTGTGCCTCCTTGGTGCCCGCGCCGATGTGAGGCGTGCAGGAGACTGCCGCATGTGTGGCCAGGGCCCAATTGGGGTCCTTCTCGCTCATCCACACGTCCAGGCCCGCCGCCCGGACCTTGCCGGACTCCAGGGCCTCCAGCAGCGCCGCCTCGTCCACGTTGCTGCCCCGGGAGACGTTGACGATCACCACGCCGTCCTTCATCTTTCCCAGGCTCTCCCGGTCCACCAGGGGCCGCTCCCCGCCGGGGGCGCAGAGAATCAGCACGTCCGCCCCGGCGTACACCTCGTCCATGGAGACGAATTTCATGGTCTCGCACTCGCAGCCCTCCGGACGGTGAAGATGAACGGCGGAGAGGACGTTCATCCCCAGGGCCTGGCACTTGGCCCCCACCATCTGTCCGATGCGGCCGTAGCCCAGGACGCCGGCGGTCTTCCCCGCCAGCTCGAAGCCCTTGGAGTAGGCCTTCTTCTCCCACTTGTTCTCCCGCATGGTATGCCCGGCGATGGAGATGTTCCGGGCGCAGGAGAAGAGGAGGGCCATGGCCAGCTCCGCCACCGCGTTGGAGGAGGCCCGGGGGGTGTTCTTCACGGTGATGCCCGCCGCCTCGGCGTACTTCACGGCGATGTTGTCCACACCCACGCCGGCCCGGACGATGAGCTTCAGGCGGCTGCCCTTGGCGGCGTCGATCTGAGGCTCCTTGATCTTGGTGGCGGAGCGGATGATGACCGCGTCAAAGTCCCGCAGGGCGGGGCCCAGGGCGTCGGGCTCATAGAACTGCTCCACCACTTCACAGCCGTCCGCCCGGAGCTTCTCAATGGCGGAGGCGTCCATTCCGTCGGTAACCAATACGCGTTTTAACATGATACATTCCCCTTTCATTCGTTCTCGGTGCACCCCAGGGGCACCGACAGCGCAAGGGTACGCGCCCATTGGGGGATGGGCGCCCGGCTCAGGCGTGTTCTTTTTCGTATGTTTTCAGGAACTCCACCAGGGCCTCCACGCCCTCCTTGGGCATGGCGTTGTAGATGGAAGCCCGGAGGCCCCCCACGCTCTTGTGGCCCTTGAGGTTGTCGAAGCCCGCCGCCTTGGACGCGGCCACCACGTCGGCGTCCTGCTCCTTCGTGGGGGTGACGAAGGGCACGTTCATGAGGGAGCGGTCCTCCTTCCGCACGGCTCCGGTGAAGAGCTTGGACTGGTCCAGGAAGTCGTAGAGAATCTTCGCCTTCTCCTCGTTGCGTTTGTGCATCGCCTCCAGGCCGCCGTTGTCCAAGAGGTACTTGAAGACCTTGCCGCAGCAGTAGATAGCCCAGCAGTTGGGGGTGTTGTAAAGGGAGTCGTTGTCCGCGTGGGTCTTATAGCTCATATAGGTGGGGACGAATTTGGGCAGGTCGTCCCGGATCAAATCCTCCCGGATGATGACCACGGCCATGCCCGCCGGGCCCACGTTCTTCTGCACGCCGCCCCAGATGAGACCGTACTTCGAAACGTCGCAGGGCCGGGAGAGGAACATGCTGGACTGGTCGCTGACCAGGACCTTGCCCTTGGTGTTGGGCAGCTGGAAGAAGGTGGTGCCGTTGATGGTCTCATTCTCGCAGATATAGACGTAGTCGGCGTTCTCCGGAATGTCCAGGTCCGAGCAGTCCGGGATATAGGAGAAGTTCTTGTCCGCCGAGGAGGCGGCAATCTTCACCTCGCCGTACTTCTTGGCCTCGGCGATGGCCTTCTTGGACCAGGCGCCGGTCTCCACATAGCACCCCAGGCCGTTTTTCATCAGGTTCATGGCCACCATGGCAAACTGGACGGTACCGCCGCCCTGGATAAAGAGGACCTTGTAGTTATCGGGGATGCCCATAAGCTTGCGCAGGTCCGCCTCCGCCTCGTCCCGAATCTGCTGGAACACCTTGCTCCGGTGGCTCATCTCCATGACGCACATGCCGCTTCCACGGTAGTTCATCATCTCGGCGGCGATCTCCTCCAGAACCGGCTCCGGCATCATGGCGGGGCCGGCGGAGAAGTTATAGGTGCGGCCGTATTTCATAGCGGTTTCCTCCATTCAAATTTTCACAAATTCCGCCCCCCTGCGGGAGCGCTTTCCTGTTTATAGTATACAGGATTTTTTAAACGGAATCAACCGTCTTCCGGAATTTTCTCAAAAAAGGTGTACCTTTCTTCCGCATCCCCCTCTTGCATTCCGGTGAAAAACCTGTATACTGTATAGAGACTCCCCGCTCCGGCGGGGAACTGCGGAGGAATGGCATGACATTGGAGAGTATCAAACGGGATTTCCGGGCCCGGTGGGGCCTGATACTGCTGTACGCCAGGGCCCTGGGGAAGTGGATGCTGCTGGCCACGGCGGCGGGGGTCTCCTGCGGCCTGGTTGGAACGGCGTTTCACCTGGCCGTGGAGATCGCCACGGAGCTCCGGGGGGAGTTCCCCTGGCTGCTCTGCGGCCTGCCCCTGGCGGGCCTTGCCATCGTGGGGCTCTATAAGCTGCTGGGCACGGAGGGCCAGGGCACCAATGACATTTTCAACGAGGTTCACTCCGGGGGAACCATCTCCTTTCTGCTGGTTCCCGCCATCTTCCTGGGGACGGTGCTGACCCATCTCTGCGGCGGCTCCGCAGGACGGGAGGGGGCGGCCCTCCAGATGGGCGGGGCCCTGGGCTACCGGGCGGGCCGCCTCTTCGGCTTTGACGAGCGGGACCTCCGGGTCGCCACCACCACGGGCATGGCGGCCTTTTTCACCGCCCTGTTCGGCACGCCCCTGGCGGCGGCGGTGTTCTCCATCGCCGTGGTCAGCGTGGACGCCTTTTATCACGCCGCCTTTTTCCCCGCCCTCATCGGGGCGCTGGAGGCCTACGGCATTTCCCGCCTGCTGGGGGTGGAGCCCACCCATTTCACCGTGGAGGCCCCGGCCCTGGCCGCCGGACCGCTGGTCCAGGCGGGGATTCTGGCGGCGCTGTGCGGCCTCCTCTCCGTCCTCTTCTGCGGAACTATCCGCCTGACGGAGCACCAGCTCCAAAAACGGATTCCCTCCCCCTGGCTCCGGGCCTTCGCGGGGGGCTGCGCCGTGGTTATCCTGACCTGGCTCTGCGGCTCTGCGGACTACAACGGCGCGGGGATGCAGGTCATCGCCGCCGCCGTGGAGGAGGGGACGGCTCATCCCGCGGCCTTCCTGCTGAAAATCCTCTTCACCGCCGTCACCCTGGGCGCGGGGTTCAAGGGCGGGGAGGTGGTGCCCTCCTTCTTTGTGGGGGCGGCCTTCGGCTGCGCGGCGGGGCCGCTGCTGGGCCTCCCGGCCGGCTTTGCCGCCGCCCTGGGGCTGGTGTCCGTGTTCTGCGGGGCCACCAACTGCCCCCTGGCCTCCATCGCGCTGTCGGTGGAGCTCTTCGGAAGCGAGGGGCTTTTGTACTTCGCCCTGGCCTGCTGCGTCAGTTATGTTCTCTCCGGCTACGGCGGACTGTACTCCAGCCAGACCATCCTCCACTCCAAGCTCAAGGGGCGCTACATCAACGTACATACCAACGACGGCCC